>NZ_FLUY01000397.1 GCF_900092655.1 Candidatus Thiosymbion oneisti | reverse complement strand
ATTATGTGTCAGGTCCCGGATGATTACGTGGAATTTTTTTAAACAGTTGGGGTTGCTGTGCGTGCCATTGTTTGAGTATCT
>NZ_FLUY01001870.1 GCF_900092655.1 Candidatus Thiosymbion oneisti | reverse complement strand
GTACCGCAAGAGTCTGGCCATCGATAAGGAACTGGGGCACAAGGAAGGCATGGCCAACCAGTACGGCAACCTGGGCAAT
>NZ_FLUY01000758.1 GCF_900092655.1 Candidatus Thiosymbion oneisti | reverse complement strand
ACCGCCTGTGTGCCAAGCAGGTATCAGCTCGACCACCGTGAATCAGGATCCGAACCTTATGCCCCAGGATGTCCAAGCCCCG
>NZ_FLUY01000344.1 GCF_900092655.1 Candidatus Thiosymbion oneisti | reverse complement strand
ACGTTTCATCTACACCTCAAGGAATGTGAATTCAGATTTAATTACCGCGAGGAAAACCTCTATGATAGAATACTGACTCTGCTGAAAGAAAATCCACTCTAAAGTTATCTAGACCC
>NZ_FLUY01000207.1 GCF_900092655.1 Candidatus Thiosymbion oneisti | reverse complement strand
ACGCCTAAAATACCTATTTTTTCCTTGCATAACATAACCTTAGCATGCAGTTGTAGATGCTAAAGTTATCTAGACCCACATATAAAAGAATAATAAAAGGACACCCACTTTGTTTTGCGCGAATCGGGGGCTTTCGTTTGGTAGGACGGTGAGGTACATTCCTGATGGGAGAGCTACCCGTTGCCTTATACCATCGAGTATTCACCTGATGCGGAGGATCATCTCCGGGCTTTGGCGGCTCGACAAAGATCGATCGTTCTCGATTCGCTGGATAACCAACTCGCGCATCAGCCGGGCGTAGAGACGAGGAATCGAAAGCCCATGCGTCCCAATCCGGTAGCACCTTGGCACCTTGAAAAAGGACACCCACTTTGTTTTGCGCGGGTCGGGTGCTTTCGTCTGGTAGGACGGTGGGGTACATTCCTGATGGGAGAGCTATCCGTTGCCTTATACCATCGAGTATTCACCTGATGCGGAGGATCATCTCTGTGCTTTGAAGGCTCGACAAAGATCGATCGTTCTCGATTCGGTGGATAACCAACTCGCGCACAGCCGGGCGTAGAGACGAGGAATCGAAAGCCCATGCGCCCCAATCCGGTAGCACCTTGGGAATTGCGCATCGGCGACCTCCGGGCGTACTATGATGTTCTTGAGGAACCTGAAAAACGCGTCTTGGTGCGTGCCGTAGGGATCAAGATCCGTAGTTCGGTCCGGATCGGCGGGGAAGAAGTCCAATTATGAAGACCATCGAAATCGCTGAAGCCCGGGAGGCCCTGGGGCAATATGCCGGACATGGGGAAAATCTCCCTCTTGTGGTTACGGATCACGGTCGTCCGGTTGCTGCGCTGCTTGCGGTCCCAAACGGGGACCTGGAGACCGTGTCTCTGAGTACGAACCCCGCGTTCGTTGCCTTGATAGAGCGTTCGCGTGAAAGACAGAGCAGGGAGGGTGGTGTGTCAAGCCAAGAGATGCGCCGGCGGCTCAAGAACGCACCCAACCAAGGCATCAAGCGCGACAAGCAATAGCCACGACAGCCACGCGCGTTGCACGCGTTCATTGCTTGCGCCTTATGCCCCCGTTAGGCGTTCTATAGAAGTCCCGCAATGGAAGTCAAATTAAGCAAGCAACAAAAAGTCACCGTAAAGGGTGCGGAAGACATTTATCTGATCATGCGCCAAATTCTCCGTCGAGAGAATAAAATCGGTCAAGGTCAGGAACACTTCTGGATGGTGGGTTTGAATCAAGCCAACAAGATCCTCTATATCGAGTTGGTCGCGCTGGGGTCTTCCAACATGGCAAACATCAACCCCAGAGAAGCCTTCCGCATGGCGATTTACAAGCTGGCCGTTCAGGTTATCATGGTCCATAACCACCCCGGTGGGAATGTAACGCCTTCAATCGAAGATCAGGACCTCACCGATCATTTTATTCAAGCGGGAAAATTCCTCAAGGTCGAAGTGATCGATCATCTCATCATCAGCGACGAAACCTATCATAGTTTTGTCGATTCGGGGATCTTCAAGAAACTTCAGGCAAGCGAACGCTGGATTTTGCCTTATAAAGTCAAGAAGAGGATCAAGAATGAAGGGATTCAACTTGGGAAAGAAGAGGGATTAAAAGAAGGGATTCAGTTTGGAGAAAAGAAAGAAAAAGAAAGGGTTATTGAAATAGCA
>NZ_FLUY01000211.1 GCF_900092655.1 Candidatus Thiosymbion oneisti | reverse complement strand
TGGGAACCAGAGACCGGGAGCGGGGCTGTTGCGACACCCTCCCGCCGGGAGAGGGGCTTTGAGGCTTAACTTAATGGCATTGA
>NZ_FLUY01000072.1 GCF_900092655.1 Candidatus Thiosymbion oneisti | reverse complement strand
CGGTAGTGGATAAATTCTAAATGCTGAAGTCTGCCAACCCCTCCCTCGTCATTCCGGCAGGGATTGCCGGAATCCAGG
>NZ_FLUY01001497.1 GCF_900092655.1 Candidatus Thiosymbion oneisti | reverse complement strand
GAGCGGCCAGGCCGAAAACCAAAGAAGACGGGCACCAAGTCTGCCTCGAAGATCGGCTCTAACACCCGCTTGGCTGCCTTTGCACTACCCGTTCACGGACCGCGGGGAGGCCTAACGGGCGTTGCCCCCCAGTCGCCTTGGGTATCCGTTTCAGTTGCACCGC
>NZ_FLUY01001554.1 GCF_900092655.1 Candidatus Thiosymbion oneisti | reverse complement strand
CGCTCCAGCGTCATGAAACCTTGGCCGCTGGAGCGGCCACAACGGCATTCCCACGCTGGAGCGTGGGAACGAGCCATCAGGGCATCGTGGCCGCTCATTCGCTCCATAACTCGTTGTTTTAGATTGCAATAATGTGGGGATACCTCAGGGATTAACCGGATTTTTTGTTGTGAAGAGCGCTTGCTGGTTTGATAAGCGCGTGATCGGGCGTAGGAAATTCAGGAACGACAAGAATCTTGTCAATTCTGTGTAATCTTGCAAATCCTGTCCGATTGGGGTTTCGCGACGAGGCTCGAGTTGGGCTCTCGTGATCGAAACTAAAGCCATTGGTCCCCCCTCACCCAACCCGCTCTCCCAAGGGGGCGAGGGAACCAAGGGGGCATGACTTTCGATTTTCTTAGGAATAACCGAGGCGTCGTCGGTTGCCCCGGTAAAGGTATATGGGCTGGTTATGTGCGGTATTGTCGGCGGTATCTCCCAGCGCGAGGTCGCGGCCATCTTTTTGGAGGGGCTACGGCGCCTCGAATACCGCGGCTATGATTCGGCCGGTATGGCGGTGCTCGCGGCGCCGGGTGAGCTGAGACGGGTCCGTGCACTGGGGAAGGTGCAGCGTCTCGCCGAAGATATGACACGCGATCCTCTCCCCGGCAGGCTAGGTATCGCCCACACGCGCTGGGCGACCCATGGCGAACCTTCCGAGCGCAATGCACATCCCCACGTGTGCCGCGACCGGTGCGCCGTCGTCCATAACGGGATCATCGAAAACCACCAGGCGTTGCGCGAAGAGCAGGCGGCTGCTGGTCATACCTTCACGTCCGGCACCGACACCGAGGTCATCGTCCATGCCCTATACGATCGGCTCGAGGCAGGCCAGGGGCTGTTGGAGGCGGCGCGCGATACCATCCGGCTGCTCGAAGGGGCCTATGCCTTGGGTGTCCTCGATACCCACGATCCGGATCGGCTGGTCGCCGCCAGATACGGCAGCCCCCTGGTCATCGGGGTGGGTTTCGGGGAAAACTTCATCGCTTCGGATGTCTTCGCGCTGCTGGCGGTTACGCAGCGCTTCATCTTTCTGGACGACGGCGACCTCGCCGAGATCACCCGCGATTCGGTCCGCATCTGGAACGCCGCAGGCGAGCCCGTGGAGCGCCCCATCAAGACCTCCGGCCTCCATGCGAACACCGTGGAGCGGGGTCGGTACCGGCACTATATGCTCAAGGAGATCTTCGAGCAGCCCCGCGCTATCGGGGATACCTTGCAGGGAAGGATCTCCCGCACCCGGGTCCTGCCGCAGGCGTTCGGCAACCAGGCCGAACGGATCTTCGCGGGGCTCAAGGCGGTCACCATCGTCGCCTGCGGCACCAGCTTCCATGCCGCCCTGGTGGCGCGTTACTGGATCGAGTCACACACCGGCTTGCCTTGTAGCGTCGAGGTAGCCAGCGAGTACCGCTACCACAAACAGGTGGTACCTGCCGATGCGCTCTTCGTTACCATCTCTCAGTCCGGCGAGACCGCCGACACCTTGGCTGCCTTGCGTATGGCCAAGCAACTCGGTTATGCCACGACCCTGGCCATCTGCAATGTCCCGGAGAGCTCCTTGGTGCGCGAGTCCGACCTGGTGTTCCTGACCCAGGCCGGGCCCGAGATCGGTGTGGCCTCCACCAAGGCCTTCACTACCCAGCTTGCCGCCCTGCTGTTACTGACGACCGCCATCGGGCGCTGCCATGGCCTGGACCGGGAGCTCGAGACCCAGTGCGTGGCTCTACTGCGGGCCCTGCCGGGAAAGATCGAGGCGGTATTGGCCTTGGACGGGACCATCAGGACGCTCAGCGAGCGTTTCGCGGAGAAGCATCATACCCTCTTTCTGGGGCGCGGCGACCAGTATCCCATCGCCCTGGAAGGGGCGCTGAAGCTCAAGGAGATTTCCTATATCCATGCTGAGGCCTATCCCGCCGGTGAGCTCAAGCATGGCCCCCTGGCCCTTATCGACGAGGATATGCCCGTGGTTGCCGTGGCACCCAACGACAAGCTGCTCGAAAAACTCAAGTCCAACCTCGAGGAGGTCCGGGCCCGCGGCGGCGCGCTCTTCGTGTTCGCCGACGACCGCGTCACCATGACCG
>NZ_FLUY01001119.1 GCF_900092655.1 Candidatus Thiosymbion oneisti | reverse complement strand
TTTGTGATTGGTTGATCCCTGTTTTCGTTCGCCCTCTCCCCAACCCCTCTCCCGCCGGGAGAGGGGCTTTGAGGCTTAACTTAATG
>NZ_FLUY01000075.1 GCF_900092655.1 Candidatus Thiosymbion oneisti | reverse complement strand
CGCCGGGAGAGGGGTTGGGGAGAGGGGATCAAAAAGATGAATCGCTCTACTTTTTCACTTATAAGTTTACCACTACCGGCATCCGCGGTTCAGACGCAAGCCGATTGCGAAGATATGCGTTGATTCGCGTTCATTTGCGGCAAAAAATAATGTGGGCCTGTCCAACACGGCGTTGGGCACCATCGGTTAGCAGCAAACATAGCAATTCGCGTGATTCGTAGTTTCTGTGAAAATCCGCGTAATCTGCGGACAGAGAAAGACAATGTGACCTTATCAATGGATCTACTCATCGACATCGGCAACACCAACCTCAAGTGGACTCTCGGCGCATCCGGCTCGCTGGAAGCGATGCGGGCCGTCCGCCACTACGGTGGGTTCCCAATCGACCTGCATGCGGCCTGGGAACAGCTGACACCCCCGAGGCAAATTCTCGTCAGCAACGTCGGCGGTGCCGAGATGGCCAAGGCTTTGGAACGGGTCTGTCGTTCCTACTGGGACCGAGCTCCGCTATTCGTCACCACCGAACCGAAGGCCTATGGCGTCACCATCGCCTATGAACACCCGGAGCGGCTCGGCGTCGACCGCTGGCTGGCCCTGATTGCCGCCCATCGGATCTGCCCAGGCCCGGTCCTTGTAGTCGATGCGGGTACCGCCATCACCTACGACCTGCTGCTCGCGGATGGAAGCCATCTGGGTGGGCTCATCACGGCGGGAATCGAGATGATGCGCGATAGGCTGATCGCCGGCACCCGGATCCCTCGAATCGAGCCCATGGAATCTGCGGACACCTGGGCCACGGATACGGGCACCGCCATTGCCGTAGGCTCGATCCAGGCCCCTGCCGCGCTGGCCGAGCGGCTATTCCACCGGCTGACCGAGCAGGTCGGTAAGACACCTCAATGCATCCTCTCGGGGGGAGATGCGGAACGGCTGATCCCTGCCCTGCGCCTCCCAACCCAACATAGACCCGACCTCGTGCTCCAGGGTCTGGCCCTGCTCTCCTGAGAACCAGCATTTTTCCCTCTATAACAGGAACCTAAGTCGGGTTCCTGATAAAAACCTGTTTAATCCGCAGATTACGCAGATTTCCACAGATTAAAAACGAAATGATCCGTGAGCATCTGTGTAATCTGCGGATAAAGATTGTTATTATTACAAGTTATTCTCCGTACCCCCAGGGAAAGACGACTGACCTTGCAGGCGAGACGCCTAATCTGCCCTGCCTGCCGGCAGACAAATCGCCAGACCGCTACAGGGGGTGAGACTGGTGGCTGGTAGCTGGCGACTGGTAGCTGAAAACGATTTGTTAACGCGAGAGAAGTCGATACGTACCTGCTCCGTCCCCTGCCTCGTCCTAGTAGTCCGAGTCATTGTGTGATCTTTCGGGTTCCCATAAAATCGAGACATGGGTGCTGTTTCCACGGGCGGCTTTAAGCAGTGTGCCCCGGCCTCTCGCTGCACAGGCGGGCCGGGGCCGGGGCGGGCCGAATGTGAACGCTGCGCTATAGGCGGCCACAAGGGCACATCGGATCCTGCTGGCGTAGCTCAGTTGGTAGAGCAGCTGATTTGTAATCAGCCGGTCGTAGGTTCGAATCCTATCGCCAGCTCCAAAAAACAAAGGGCTGCGAGAAATCACAGCCCTTTTTTGCCCGTTGCATATTTGTGGCGTACCCCAACCCCGGAGCATTACCCCCTACGCCAACTGATAGCGGTAGGGGGCTGAATGATTGCGGACCCCAGTATTACCCCCAGCGGCAAGCTGATTCCCATTCGCCTCCCGCTCCCGGGATGGTGACCTCTCCTGAATGCGGCCTGAATGTGGAAAGTGCATCCGTAACATCAAGCATCAGCAACGTGCAACTCATTTCTCCTTCGAGCGATAATTTTTAATTTCTTCCTGTACCTTCACGCCCGTTCCACCGGAAACGCCAGTGTCTGGTCGATGTGGGTACTGCCGGTAGCCACCATGAGCAGGCGATCCAGGCCCAGGGCGACTCCTGCTGCTTCGGGCATGCCTGCCTCCAGCGCGGTCAGGAACGCCTCGTCCAAGGGCAACCGGTCCAATCCCCGCGCGGAGCGTGCCTGCAGATCTGCATCGAAACGCCTGCGTTGCTCGCCGGGATCCGTGAGCTCCTGGAACCCGTTGGCCAGCTCCATCCCCCCCAGGTAGAGCTCGAAGCGTTCCGCCACCGGCTCCGCATCCCGGCGGATCCGGGCCAGGGTCGCTTGGCTCGGGGGATAATCGTAGACGAAGGTCAACCGGTCCCGAGCGAGCGCCGGTTCGATACGATGAGTAAGCAACAGATCGAGCCAGCCGTCGCGGTCGAGATCCAGATCCCGGCATCCGGGGAGACCATCGGCGGCCTGCCGCAGCGTCGCCACATCCGCGTGCATGGGGTCCAAGCCCAGGTGGGTCCGGAACAGCTCCCGGTAGCTGATGCGCCGGACCGCAAGCTCAGGGCGATCCAGGGCATGGCGTACCAGCTCCGCGACCTCCGTCATCAGGGCCCTATAGCCGAGGCCCGGACGGTACCACTCCAGCAGACTGAACTCGGGGTGGTGCAGGGATCCGCGCTCGCCGTCCCTGAACACCTTGCAGATCTGAAAGATGGGCCCGCTCCCCGCCGCCAGGAGGCGCTTCATGGGGAGCTCGGGGGAGGTCTGGAGATAGAGCGTCTGTGGCCCTGCCTCTGCGCCGGACCAACGGGTTCTCAGGCTGTTGAGGGCGGGGTCGCTGGCGGCGGCACGCGAGGCGATGGGGGTCTCCACCTCCATAACGCCGGCAGCGGCGAAGAATTCCCGTATGCGTCCGAGTAGATATGCCCGCGCCTTCAGCATCTCAAGGCCGGCGCTGGGCCGCCAGGTGGGACTCACCCGTCCTTGGCGCGGGCGACATATTCGCCCGAGCGGGTGTCGACCTTGATCAGCTCGCCGGTCTGCACGAACAAGGGAACGCGCACCACCGCCCCGGTCTCCAGGGTCGCCGGCTTACCGCCACCGCCGGAGGTGTCGCCCTTGAGCCCCGGGTCCGTTTCCGTGACCGCGAGTACCACGAAGTTGGGCGGATCGACGTTCAGCGGAGAGCCGTTCCAGAGGGTGACATTGCACATGTCCTGTTCCTTGATCCAGCTGACGGTCTCTCCCATCGCGGCGGCATCGGCGGACAATTGCTCGTAAGATTCCGGGTCCATGAAATACCAGAGCTCGCCATCATTATAGAGATACTGGAGCCGGGTCTCGTGGACATCGGCGGCCTCCACGGACTCGCCGGATTTGAACGTCTTCTCCACCACGCGCCCGGTCTTCAAGTTACGAACCCGCACCCGGTTGAAGGCCTGACCCTTGCCGGGCTTGACGAACTCGTTCTCGACGATGACATATGGATCGCTATCGAGCATGATCTTGAGGCCGCCGCGAAACTCGTTGGTACTATAACTTGCCATATCGTCCTCCTGATTAGAGGGGCTGAAATCACCAATGCTAGCGCGAACAGCATCCGAAGCGAAACGAGTCGAATATGGATGATAACGATCGGCAAGGGCGCTATCGTAAACGCATGGAGCGCAAGCAGGTCGTCATCGACGCCGCGATCGACCGTGCTGAACGGGAGCAGGGCGTTCTGCTCGTGCTCACCGGAAACGGCAAGGGCAAATCCAGCTCGGCGTTCGGGATGGTGGCGCGCGCCCTCGGCCACGGCCTGCGGGTGGGGGTGGCGCAGTTCGTCAAGGGTCGTGACGACACGGGTGAGGCGTGCTTTTTCCGCCGCCAGCCGGGGGTGACTTGGCATGTCCTGGGCGAGGGTTTTAGCTGGGACACCCAGGATCTTGCGCGCGCTATCCGGACGGCACAGCGCGGCTGGGCCGTCGCCTGCGAGATGCTGCGCGATCCGGCATTCGATCTCATTGTCCTGGACGAGCTCACCTATCCGTTGCGGAACCATTGGCTGGAGCCCGCGGCCGTCGTGGCCGAGCTCCGGGCCCGTCCGCTCATGCAGCATGTGGTGATCACCGGTCGCGGCCTGCCGCCGGCGTTGCGGGAGGCGGCCGATACCATAACCGAGATGTGCGATATCAAACATGCCTTCCGGGCCGGGGTAAGGGCGCAGAAAGGGGTCGATCTGTGAGACGCTGTCCGGCGTTGTTCATCAGCGGGCCGGCCTCCAACTCGGGCAAGACCACAGTCACCGCGGCGCTGGCACGTTGGTGTCGCGACTGCGGTCGTACCGTGCGGGTGTTCAAGACCGGCCCCGATTTTCTCGATCCTATGATTCTGGAGCGGGCCTCGGGGGCACCCGTTTACAACCTGGATCTCTTTATGGGGGGTGAGCGCCACTGCCGCCGATTCCTCTACGAGGCGGCCGGGCAGGCCGATCTCATACTCATTGAGGGGGTGATGGGGTTGTTCGACGGGGACCCCAGCAGTGCCGATCTGGCTACCCGGTTCGGCATTCCGGTGCTGGCGGTGATCGACGGCTCCGCCATGGCCCAGACCTTCGGTGCCGTGGCGCACGGGCTCGCCACCTATCGCCGGGAGGTCCCGTTCGCCGGGGTGCTCGCCAACAATGTGGCCGGGGCCCATCATTACCGGCTGCTCACGGAGGCTTTGCCCGCGGGGATAGGCGCGTTCGGGTGGCTGGCCAGGGACGAGGGGGTCGCACTGCCGGAGCGGCATCTCGGATTGGTACAGGCGGACGAGATCGAGGATCTGGAGGCGCGGATCCGGCGCGCGGCCGCGGCGCTGCGGGGATTCGACGGACACGGCCTAGGATGCGGTGGGCACAGCCCACCCTACGGGGTCGAGACGGCGCTGGAGCCGATCGAATTCGCGCAACCGGAGCAGACCCCATTGCCGTCCGGGCTCGAGGGCCGACGGATTGCGATCGCGCGCGATCGGGCGTTCGCGTTTCTGTATCGTGCCAATCTGGATCTGCTGCGTGACTTGGGTGCACGGCTGGTGTTCTTCTCCCCGCTCGCAGACGGTGCGTTACCGGATGCGGATGCGCTTTATCTTCCGGGCGGCTATCCGGAACTGCACCTGGAGCGGCTGGCGGCAAATCGGCTGATGAAGGCGGCCGTGCGCGCGCATCACGCCGCCGGTAGACCCATCGTCGCGGAGTGCGGGGGGATGTTGTATCTCCTGGAATCCCTCACCGATGTGAAAGGACATCGGGCAGACATGGTGGGTTTGCTGCCGGGGCGCGCTTTGATACAAAAAAAACTCGCCAATCTCGGTGTCCATAGGGTCAGGCTCACCCAGGGAGTGCTGCGCGGCCATACCTTCCACTACTCGCGCTTGGAGCTGGCACTGACCCCCGTCGCCTGGAGTCAAGGCCGGGATGCCGACCGGCGCGGGGAGCCGATATACCGGGAAGACGGCCTGCTTGCCTCCTACCTGCACTTCTATTTCCCCTCGAACCCGGGGGCGGTCGTGCAGTTGTTCAATCCGGCAGGCATGGTGAGTGCAGGTATGGCAGGGCTACCGAACAATCATCACCGCTGAAACATCACCTTTTCTAGTTGATACCGCAACTGCGGGGATCACCCAAGCTACTGGAGCATCAAGACCCATGAGCGAACCCAAACACTGCCGCCTACTCATCCTCGGCTCCGGTCCCGCCGGCTATGCCGCGGCCGTCTACGGCGCCCGTGCCAACCTGAGCCCGGTGATCATCACCGGCCTGGAGCAGGGCGGCCAGCTGATGACCACCACGGATGTAGACAACTGGCCGGGGGATCCGGACGGTGTGCAGGGGCCGGATCTGATGGACCGTATGCGCCGTCATGCGGAACGTTACGAAACCCAGATCCTCTTTGACCAGATCAACCAGGTCGACCTCTCCGAGCGCCCCTTGCGTCTGACAGGCGATGCGGGCACCTACAGCTGCGACGCCCTGATTATCGCCACCGGCGCCAGCGCCAAATATCTGGGTCTGCCCTCCGAGGAGAAGTTCCGTGGCCGTGGCGTCTCCGCCTGTGCCACCTGCGACGGCTTCTTTTACAAAGATCAGAAAGTAGCCGTCATCGGCGGTGGGAACACCGCCGTCGAGGAGGCGCTCTATCTCTCCAACATCGCATCCGAAGTGGTCCTGATCCATCGCCGGGATGCCCTGCGGGCCGAAAAGATCCTCCAGAAGCATCTCCTGGAGAAGGCGGAACACGGCAATGTCAAAATCGAGTGGAACCAGGTACTCGACGAGGTCCTGGGCGATGCGACCGGGGTCACCGGCATCCGCATCAAGCAGGTGCAGGACGGTACCACCAAGGACTTCGCGCTGATGGGCGTCTTCATTGCCATCGGGCACCACCCGAACACCCAAATCTTCGCGGGACAGCTCGCAATGACCAACGGCTACATCGAGGTCCAAAGCGGCACCGCCGGCAATGCTACCGCCACCTCGGTACCGGGGGTCTTCGCCGCCGGCGATGTCATGGACCGGATCTACCGCCAGGCCATCACCTCCGCGGCCACGGGTTGCATGGCGGCACTCGATGCCGAGAAATATCTCGACACTCTTGGAAATTTTTCCGCAAATGAACGCGAATGAACGCAAATCGGTCGCAATCGGCTCACCATTATCGATGGTCCTTTATTCCATTGTGTTCATTGGCGTTGATTTGCGGATAACTTTTCGGTCTCCGCCGATGCGCCCTGATCTCGGCGCGTAATTTCATATCGAGCCATCCTGTGACCACCAACCCAAGCCCCCTCCACGCCGATCGCATCCTGATCCTGGATTTCGGCTCCCAGTACACCCAGCTCATCGCCCGCCGGGTGCGCGAGGCGGGGGTCTACTGCGAGCTCCATCCCTGGGACCTGGATGCCGACCACATCCGTAGCTTCGGCGCCAAGGGGGTGATCCTCTCGGGCGGCCCCCAATCGGTCCACGAGCAGGCGACGCCACGGGCCGCCGCCGCCGTATTCGATCTCGGCGTTCCCGTGCTCGGCATCTGCTACGGCATGCAGGCCATGGCGGCCCAACTCGGTGGCCGGGTAGCCGCGGCGACCCAACGCGAGTACGGCTACGCCCAGGTGCGCGCCCGCGGCCACTCCCGGCTGCTGCGGGACATCGAGGACCATACCAGCCCGGAGGGCTATGGCCTGCTGGACGTCTGGATGAGTCACGGCGACCGGGTCGAGGCCCTGCCGCCGGGGTTTCGCGCCATCTGCACCACGGATAATGCGCCCTTGGCGGGCATGGCGGACGAGGAACGGCGCCTCTATGGTCTCCAGTTTCACCCGGAGGTCACCCACACCCGCCAGGGGCAACGCATCATCGAGCGCTTCGTCCACGACATCTGCGGCTGCGGCAACCTCTGGACGGCGGGCAACATCATCGAGGACGCCATCGCGGAGGTCCGCCGTCGGGTGGGCACCGATCAGGTGCTGCTCGGCCTTTCCGGGGGCGTGGATTCCTCCGTGGTGGCCGCCCTGCTGCATCGGGCCATCGGCGACCAGCTTACCTGCGTCTTCGTCGACAACGGGCTGCTGCGGCTGGGTGAGGGCGAACAGGTCATGCGTACCTTTGCCCGCCACCTGGGGATCAAGGTCATCCGCGCCGAGGCGGAGGAGCGCTTCCTTGCCAAGCTCGCGGGCGTCACCGACCCGGAGCGGAAACGCAAGCTCATCGGCAACACCTTCATCCAGGTCTTCGAGGAAGCAGCGGAAAAGCTGCCCGGCGTCAGATGGCTGGCCCAGGGGACCATCTACCCCGATGTCATCGAGTCGGCGGGGGCCGAGACCGGCACGGCCAAGGTCATCAAATCCCACCACAACGTGGGCGGACTACCCGCCGCCATGAAGCTCAAGCTGGTGGAGCCCCTGCGGGAACTGTTCAAGGACGAGGTACGCAAGATCGGTGTCGAGCTCGGCCTGCCCTACGAGATGGTCTACCGCCACCCCTTCCCCGGCCCTGGACTCGGGGTACGCATCCTGGGTGAGGTCCGCAAGCCCTATGCGGATATTCTGCGCCTGGCGGACCATATCTTCATCGAAGCCCTGCACCGGGCGGAGCTCTACGACCAGGTCTCCCAGGCCTTTGCCGTCTTTCTGCCCGTCAAATCCGTCGGCGTGGTGGGCGACAATCGCCACTACGATCATGTCATCGCCCTGCGGGCGGTTGAGACCCTGGATTTCATGACCGCCCGCTGGGCCCGATTGCCCTACGACTTCCTCGATCAGGTCTGCCGCCGCATCGCCAACGAGGTGCGCGGGGTCTCGCGGGTGGTCTACGACATTACCGGCAAGCCGCCGGGGACCATCGAGTGGGAGTAAGACTCCGCAGTGTGACGGCACACCCGTATTGCGAGCGCTAAATGCGCTGTGGCTGGGGCAGCAGTACCGAAGCACCAATAACCTGGGAATCATTTTTGGTAGTGGATAAATTCTAAATGCTGAAGTCTGCCAACCCCTCCCTCGTCATTCCGGCAGGGATTGCCGGAATCCAGG
>NZ_FLUY01001540.1 GCF_900092655.1 Candidatus Thiosymbion oneisti | reverse complement strand
TGCCGGAATCCAGGGCCAGGGATGGCAAAACGGTGGAGTTCAAAGCATTAGGTCGCATTTAAATTTAACCACTACCGGATAATGGTATGGACCCGACATATAGTAATTATCCGAAAGCTGGAGAATTATTTGTGGCTCTTTATGGATTCTGGACTGCTTTGGAGTGCGCCGGCAAGCGGCGCGGCTGCACCTAACCTCAGCCATGGGGGATACCAGCGGCGTTGGCCGGGAATCCGGGCACCTAGGTTCCACCCGCGCCGCGGCGACGGCGCTTTCCCCTGGCCGCAATACCTTTGCTGGAAACGGATACATCGCCAAA
>NZ_FLUY01000607.1 GCF_900092655.1 Candidatus Thiosymbion oneisti | reverse complement strand
CGCCGCGCGCGTTCACCCGGCGAAACTCGGCGATGGTCCGAGAACACGGGACCAGTCCCTCCAGTAACCAGATCAGTTCCAAGTTGCGCCGGTACTCACGTTCCAACCGCCGGGAGCTGTGCACGCGGTTGAGGTACCCGTAGAGCGCGCGCTTAAGCAGCGCGGCTGGATCGAACGCCGGTTGCCCCGGGGCGAGTTCACCGCCGGCATTGGTAAAGCCCAATGCCGGCAGGTCGAGCGTATCGACAGCGGCGTCGATCGCCCGCACCCGATTGGTCTCGCTGACATAAGCTTCGACCCGTGGCGGCAGGAGGGCGGCCTGGCTACGGGCTTGGCCTTGTTTGTAACTCTTGCCATGAA
>NZ_FLUY01001363.1 GCF_900092655.1 Candidatus Thiosymbion oneisti | reverse complement strand
CGAGATCTGTTTGAAACTCTTCCTGCACCGCTATAATACGGAGCTATTGCCAGCTACTGGTTAAGCTGGCATTTAAAGATTAACCACCACCTGAATTTTCTCTGTGTTTTCTCTGAGCCCGCGTAGGTCGGGTAAGGCCAGGGATGGCTGCCACCCGACAATCGTCTTTGCGTCGGGTGACGGCGCGCCAATCATCGCAGCCAACGTGACCACCACAGGCGCGCCTTACCCGACCTACGTGGGCTTATG
>NZ_FLUY01000081.1 GCF_900092655.1 Candidatus Thiosymbion oneisti | reverse complement strand
ACAGAGGAGCTGCGTCCGCTGGAGCGGACAAGATGGCGTTCCCACGCTGGAGCGTGGGAACGAGCGCGAAATTTGCAGATTTTATGCTCTAAAATCAGTATCTTAATTTTTAGACAGCCTCTTAGGCTCTTTATGGATTCCAGACTGGTATCCGATCGGGGCTTAGCCGAGGTATAGGTAGACAGCAGCCCCAAGACGC
>NZ_FLUY01000578.1 GCF_900092655.1 Candidatus Thiosymbion oneisti | reverse complement strand
CCACAAGGCGTCTGCTCTGACCGTTGCCGACAGCTGGTCATTGGGTGCGTAAGCCGTCTGAAAGACGGCGGTCCCAGC
>NZ_FLUY01000004.1 GCF_900092655.1 Candidatus Thiosymbion oneisti | reverse complement strand
TCTGCTCCCACGCTGGAGCGTGGGGAGCCAGCCGAAAATCAATGCCAGTAGAAAATCAATAGGTTAGTTTTTAGACAGCCTCT
>NZ_FLUY01000472.1 GCF_900092655.1 Candidatus Thiosymbion oneisti | reverse complement strand
CAGCCTGACTGATGACCATTTGGACCGGCAACTCGGCATTATCCCAGGGGCCGACAGAATGTCGGCGATCCCAGGCCGGCTGGGATCGCCGTCTTTCAGACGGCTTCGGGCCTCACCTTTTACGACACCCTCGAAGGGAGAGGGCCGGGGTGAGGGGGAAATTCAAAAGCTCAGATCGTGCCGCGTGGCAGTATACCTGCCGCCTATGGATTTCCCGCCGCGATGCACATCGCCCGCACTTGCCGGCAACATAGATACTCTATTAGGATGAAAGTTCAGTTGACCTCCGATCCGTAAATTCGATCGATCAGGCAGCCGTTTCGGTCAGGGCGACGGAGAAACCCCAACGATATATCTTTACGATGCGTTGGAATCTGAACCAAGACGATTTCTCACGTTGTATTCCAAAGCAGCCCCAAAGACCCCTACCTCGAGGTGAAAAAGATGAAGTCAGATAATCCGGCGGGAAGATTACTGAATATATTGGAAAATGGTAAACAGCATCCATCCGGTATGGGTTGCAGGGGGGCCTGGAATAAATTACTCAGAATAAACAACTCCAACCCGGCACTCCTTATGTCGCGTCTTGGAAAAGTAATGGAGTTGCCCAATCAAATAATAGAAAAGATACAGGAACACTACCCCAATCAAGGTTCGTCTCATGAGCATTGGAGTCAAAAATTAGATGCTGCGTTTGCGCAGCAAAACCTGAATGGTTCATGGGATTCATTTATTGGCCATATCGATGAACATACGATCAACTATCTCAAAATGTCCATGGATCTTTTGGATGTGAAAGAAGGATCGAAAGTAATAGAGGATGCTGAGCTTGCCGACATTGGAAATAAAGTGAATGATTTGCTCCAAGAGACTATCGACTCTGAGATTGACGCTGAATTCAAGAAGCATATAGTACAATATCTCAGTAAAACTATAACCGGTATCGATGAGTATCATATATCCGGCGCCGGACCAATCGTTGAAGGTATAGAGTGTACTCTCGGACATGCATTCTTAGATGATAAGTATCGAAGCAGCATTTCGGAAACCAGTTTAGGTAAAAAAATAATTGATGTCTTAGGACAGTTGCATCGGTCATAACATTAGCTATTCCACATTCCCACGCAGCACGTGGGAACGAGAAAAACCCCAACCAAAGCGCCGTCGCCGCGGTACGTGGGGAACAGGGCACCGCTGATCCCCGACAGCCGGGTTGGCAATGCAGTCACCGGAACTCGATCCGGGGCACCGCTC
>NZ_FLUY01000288.1 GCF_900092655.1 Candidatus Thiosymbion oneisti | reverse complement strand
GGTCAGCCGCATCAGAAGAATGGCCGCCGGCGCACCCGCTACAGCCGCCCGGCCAGTCAGTGCCAGGATTGCCCGCTGAA
>NZ_FLUY01000162.1 GCF_900092655.1 Candidatus Thiosymbion oneisti | reverse complement strand
TGGGGAGGGTGTCGCAAAAGCCCCGCTCCCGGTCTCTGGTTCCCACGCAGCGCCTGGGAACGAGAACACTCAGCCTGACTGATGACCAGTTGGACCGGCAACTGGGCATTCAGGTTTTACCCGATAGCCGGAAGGGCCAACGAAATATCGGTAGTCCCGGGAGCCGACAACATGTCGGCGATCCCAGGGGCCAACAAGATGTCGGTGGTCCCAGGGGCCGACAGGATGTCGGCGGTCCCGGGCCGGCTGGGACCGCCGTCTTTCAGACGGCTTACGGACCCCATGACCAGCTG
>NZ_FLUY01000200.1 GCF_900092655.1 Candidatus Thiosymbion oneisti | reverse complement strand
AAAGCGAAAACACTTACAACAACAACCAAGACAATCGTTGACAGAATATCCATTTATAAGTCCTCAAGGGTTGATATTAAATGCTTGATTTTCTTGTGCACGAAAAGTACCGCAACGGTAATGTATGATAGTTCGCAAGTATAGCACCTCCTGTTTTCAGGTCAGATTTCGTCCCAGCATTTTGTCAAGAGCCAACCAACAAGAGAGATATCTGAAACGACCAAGACCCCCAGCCAGAACTTCAGATAAGCGATTGTTTCTTTGACGATATCTAGTTGTGACATGACTCTGATTCTGTGTTTTTACCATATTTTGGTTCGT
>NZ_FLUY01000177.1 GCF_900092655.1 Candidatus Thiosymbion oneisti | reverse complement strand
GCTCCCATCATCGTCTGTCGGGTTACGGCGCGCCCCAATCCTGTGACCCAACCGAACACCGAAGCACGCGCCTAACCGGACCTACCACGACCAGCGGCCGGCAGCTAACTTAATGGCATTG
>NZ_FLUY01000332.1 GCF_900092655.1 Candidatus Thiosymbion oneisti | reverse complement strand
AAAGGCGCAAAGGCGCAAAGGCGCAAAGGCGCAAAGGCGCAAAGGCGCAAAGGCGCAAAGGCGCAAAGGCGCAAAGGCGCAA
>NZ_FLUY01000025.1 GCF_900092655.1 Candidatus Thiosymbion oneisti | reverse complement strand
TAGGACAGGATTAACAGGATGTTCAGGATTAACAGGATTTTTTTACCTCGTGGTCCTGAACTGCCATCAACGGTAACGTGCATTGAAACAAAGAAAAATCCTGTGAATCCTGTACCATTGGACAAAAGCACGAATCTCGAAGAATTGCTCGTAGCGTTCAACCGGAAGTTCA
>NZ_FLUY01000011.1 GCF_900092655.1 Candidatus Thiosymbion oneisti | reverse complement strand
GGCGCCATTGCGTCCTGGCGTTAAATGGGCCGGAAAGTGAGCGGCCAAGCATAAAATTTTCAAACTGAGCCACTGCCTCGAAATCCGATCGGGCGAGCGCGTATGATTTTCTTTTCGAGTAACGACATCCCTTCTACCCACAACCAGGACCTGTTGACATTTAACTCTAACCAACTGTTTTTCACGTGTTAAATAGCCACAACACCCACTACGGTCAATCAAGCGGTTAGCGTAGGGTCCGCTGTGCAGACCTTCACCGTCTAAGGTCAACACGACCTAAACGCAACCGGTAGGCTTGGGTAGTCCGCCCCACTTGCAGATGAGCTTCATGGGACCTTTCTTGAAAATAGCGTACAGGTCTTTGGTGGAAACCTTGACCTTCTTAGCAAATTTGCGGATGGGTGGGACGACGCCATTCTCGTCGTACATGGCCCGCGCCTCGCGGATATAGCCCATGACCTGTTCGGTCATCTCGAACGCGTCCGCGGCCGCCAACTCTCTTGCGATTTCCTCGCTCCAATCCTCGCGGTTGACCAGGAACCCTTCGCCGTCCAAGGGAACATCGATTGCCATCGTCATTGCCTCCGGTTGTTCAACTTAAAGAGAGCTGGTTAAGCAATCCTGAATGATTCGGTGCTGTTTGGGGGACCGGACGTGTTGCGTTCGACGCCTAAAGGCTCGCTGATCCTCTGTTCGGTCAGTACCAGCATCTTAACGCAACCTACACCTACATTACCGCCCGCGCTGTCGGCCCACGCGGACCTCGCTTTAAGTGTGGGTTGGGTTAGGCGCGTTGCCCGATCCCGAAGTACAGCAACAAGGCCGAACGCGCCGTAACCCAACCCGCCGGACTTAATCTCGACGCAGGAGGGATCTTTTCCCGCAACCAACACCAAATAATCCAGGACCGCGCCCGGACAGTAGCATGATATCGGTGGGCATAGCCCACCCTACGACCTCAGTCCTGCCCGGAAAAGCCGTAAGGGAGATCACGGAAGGAGAGCGAGGGACCATCAGGGCCGCCGACCCGTACTTCCCCGCGCTCCGCGGCCTCGATCTCCACCACCGCCAGGAGCTCGTAGTCACCCTTGCCGTTGATGCCTGCGTCTACCACCCGACCCGCGGCCTGCTCGGAGCGGCTGTTCGCAGCATGGAGCACGTCGCCCGGCACGGGTGGGTCGTCCGTGCTGACCTGCGCCAGGTACATGCGGCGCTTGAGTTTTCCCAGGTATTGCATGCGCGCGACCACTTCCTGGCCCGTATAGCACCCCTTCTTGAAGCTCACGCCATCGAGCAGGTGGAGGTTAGCCATCTGAGGCACGAAGGCATCACTGGTCTGTCGGTAAAGGGTCGGTATCCCGGATCGGATGTCGAGCAGAGACCAGAACTCGGTGTTGACGACGGTTGCGGTCGCTGCCAAGTCGTCCCATATGGCCTCCAGCGCGGCGGGCGGACCCAGGAGCTGGAATCTGGGTGTAGGACCCGGGATGCGAATGGTGATCAGCTCACCATCTTGGGTCACCCCGTTTTCCTGCGTCGGGACCGCAGCGAGGTGGGACGCCAGCAGGGACGGCGCGCAGGTACCGGCGATGGCGATGGCGATCAGCCGCTCGCTCGCGTCCTCGATGGTAGCCTTGGCCCGCAGAAGGTACATATGCAGCCGCCGGGTCAAGGGTTCCACCTGGGTGCGCGGAAGCTGAAGATAGATGACGGCGTCCCGCCTGAAGGTGCGAAAGCTGGCCAGCATCCGTCCCTTGGGGCTGCAATGGCTTCCGAGCTGGCTGACGGCAGTGGAGAGGCGGGTTACGTCATGCGTGACCTGCCCTTGGAGAAAAGACTCCGCTTCCGGTCCGGAAACAGCGATCAGCCCGAGGGGGGAGAGCACCATCAGGGCGCAGTCGGCCTCCACAGGGGCATCCGGGAAACGCACCTTGCCCGCGTCGTCGATGCGCGCGGAATGGGATTCGAGGAAGGTTTTCCAAACACTGTTCATGGTATCGGCAATCGCTTTCTCTCAGGGTCTCGAGCGGTGGCAGAAGACCTCGCGCATCATGCCGACCAGCTGCAGGGTACGCGCATCGCTCACCCGATAGTACACCCGATTGGCGTCCTTGCGTGAGGCCAAGATCCCCTTATCGCGTAGTATGGCTAGATGTTGGGAGATGTTGCTTTGGGATGTGCCGACGTAATCCACGATCTCCTGTACACTGATCTCCTGGCCGCCAAGGGTGCACAGGATCTTCAACCGCAACGGGTGCGACATCGCCTTGAGCGAGCGGGACGCGCGTTCGATATCGTCGTCGTCGGCGAACAGGTCGGTGGACGGCGCCTCCGCGTTCGGGGCCTGAGTTCCGGGATTGGTCGGTCCGGGATTGGTTGGTCCGGGATTGATCGGGGGGCTGAGATCACCTGCCATGGAATTACACCCTGCTCTTCAAAGTATCACCAATGCATAAGGATACACTAATACGGACCTCGCTTTGGGTGTTCGAAAATGTTCTGGCAAGAAGACAATCATAAGACCTCATTCCAAATCCCGGACGACATCGTCGATGTCCTGTTTTCCCTGGTCTGCAAACGCCTACCCGTAGACCATGCCTACGCCCTGTCCGCCGCGCTGCAGCAGACCGCCCCCTGGATCGCGGGGGATGATTCCGGCGTTGCGGTCCACACGGTCCACGTGGCGGGTTCCCAGAACGGCTGGGAGCGACCCGGCCATGGTACGGACCAATACCTGATCCTGTCCAAGCGCACCAAGCTCACCATCCGGGTGCCCAAGCAACACACGGCGGCACTCATCAAGGATCTCGCGGGCCAGACCCTGGACGTAGCCGGCTGTCCACTGACCATCGGCCCGGGCAAGATCCGCCAGCTGAGCAAAACAACCACACTCCTCTCACGCCATGTGGCTAGTGTCCCGGACGCCACCGAGGCGGGCTTTCTCGACTGGGCGGCACAAGCGTTGAGCGACCAAGGCATCCGGGTACGCAAGGCCCTGTGCGGCAAGATGACCCTCCTGACCACACCGAGCGGCATGCTCCGCACGCGCAGCCTCATGCTGTCGGACCTGACGCCGGAGGAATCAGTCCGCCTGCAACAGCAGGGGCTCGGCCCCCATGGCAAGCTGGGTTGCGGCATCTTCATCCCCCACAAGGGCATAGAAGCGGTCGGGAAAACGGCCTGATATGGCCCATCTCTACATCTCCGCCGCCCACAAATCATCGGGTAAGACCACGGTTTCCATCGGGCTGTGCCGCGAGCTGGTGCGGCTGGGCGCATCCGTTCGGCCCTTCAAGAAGGGACCCGATTACATCGATCCCCTGTGGCTCGGTCAGGCGTCCGGCCGCACTTGCTTCAACCTGGATTTTCATACCATGGATCGGGAGGAGATCACCGGCGGGTTCGCACGCGGTCTGACCGACGTGGATGTGGGACTGATCGAGGGCAATGTCGGCCTGTTCGACGCCGTCGATCCGCACGGCAGTAACAGCAATGCCGCGCTGGCTAAGCTGTTGCGCGCGCCCGTAATCCTGGTGTTGGATGTCCAGGGTATGGGCCGGGGGATCGCGCCCCTGTTGCTTGGGTATTCGGCTTTCGATCCGGCGCTGAACATCGCCGGTGTCATTGCCAACAAGGTCGGCGGCTCCCGCCATGAGACCAATCTGCGCCGCGTGCTGGAGCACTACACCGACCTGCCGTTGTTGGGCGCCCTGCATCGGACGCCGGAGATCCGGATCAGTGAGCGCCATCTGGGCCTGATTCCGAGCAACGAAACGGAGGCGGCGGAGGATCAGATCGAACGCATCCGCGCCCAGGTCGCGGGGCAGGTGGACGTCCCCAGGGTATTGGAAATCGCCCGCTCGGTCCCACCGCCGCCGGCGCCCCTGACCGCAGACCAGCCGGCCGCGACGACGCGGGAACCGGTGCGCATCGCCATCGCGCGGGATGCCGCCTTCGGCTTCTACTATCCGGACGACCTCGCCGCCCTGGCCCGTGCCGGGGCAGAGCTGGTGGATTTCAGTCCGGTGCGGGACGCAGCGCTTCCGGACGCGGACGGGCTATTCATCGGCGGCGGTTTTCCGGAATTTCGTCTGCGCGAGCTGTCCGAGAACCGGTCCATGCGCGCGGCAGTCCGTGACTTTGTGGAATCCGAGGGCGTCGTTTACGCCGAATGCGGCGGCCTCATGTATCTGTGCCGCGAGCTGCATTGGGGCGATCGACGCGGCACCATGTGCGGGGTCCTGAACGCGGATGTCGCCATGTATGAACGGCCCCAGGGGCGGGGATACGTCCGCTTGCGCGAGACCCCGGCCTTTCCCTGGCCGCGGGTCTCGGAGACGCCGCGCCAGAGGCCGCACGAGAGGCCGCATGAAATCAGGGCCCACGAGTTTCACCATTCGGCCATCCTGAATCCGGATCCCGCCTGGACCTTCGGCTACCAGGTCTTGCGCGGCAAGGGGATCGACGGCCAGCACGATGCAATCGTCCACAAGAACCTGGTGGCCGCCTACAGCCATCTGCGCGCCGTGGGCGGCAATGATTGGACCGGGCGCTTCGTCGCCCAGATACGCGCCTGCCGGCGTTGACTGCCTAGAATTACTAACCGTGAGGTCGCACCGCGGTCGTGCCGGAAATGTAGGATGCGGTGAGCGCGGTTGGTCAATTCAGGATGGCATCACGAGGAGGCGCGAACCGCATCTTTGGATAGTCCACCTGCCTGTGCGTCCCACACGCAGGCCGGCGCCCAACATGCGGTTTCAGCCTGCCCGGTGGGCTACGGCCTGTGGAGCAGTCCAGGCCGGATTGAGCAGGGGGAAAAGGCATCTTTTTATCCACAGATTACGCAGATTCTCGCAGATTACTTCATTCTTCATCTGCGGAAATCGGCGTAATCTGCGGATTAAAAAACGGGCTAGGGGCGGAGATCGGCCGGGGGCTGGGCGTAGGGGAGGCGGTAGAGGGCGATGCGGCCGATGGTGAGGGGGACGGCAATCCAGCAGCCGGCCTGGTCCCGCTCACAACGAAAATCGAAATCCCAGAGGGGGCTGCCACCACGGATCTCGGTGGGTAGCCGCAGGGTGAACAAGACTTGGCCGGTTGTGGCCGCCGGATCCTCGTCCGATCCCAGATCCCAGACGCGGAGGGTCTTATCAGCGCTGACAGTGGCAAGCTGGCGACCGTCCGGATCGAAGATAGCGCGAAAGACGGCTTGCTCATGGCCCACCAATTGCCGTGGCTCGACATCGGTATCGGCAGCGCCGGCAGCCGGATCGAGATCGTAGATCGAGACCATCGATCCGCGTCCGACGACGGCGACGGGGCGACCATCCGGAGACAGGCTGGCCCAGAGGGGCTTATCCGACAGCTCGGCGATGGTACGGCCATTGGTCAGCTGTAAGCCATCCCGTTGCCAATACCGGAGGCGGCGTTCTTCTCCATGCGCGGTTATTAGTGAGTTGCTGTCCGGTGTAAACTCAAGGTTGGCGATCCCGCCCGACTCCGCCGCCCGGGACAGAATTCCTTCACCGGTCTTGAGATCGAACAGGCCGACCTGGCCGTCATAGCCGGCGGTAGCCAGCAAGCGGCCATCCGGGGGAAAATTGACGGCATGGACAGTATCCGAGTGTTGGTCGAAACGGTGCAACGGCTCCAAGGACAGGCTGTCTCCATTGCGTCGGATGTGCCAGATACGGGCGGTGTTGTCCAGGCTAGCGGTAGCAAGCATCTGTCCATCCGGCGCTACTGCGAACCGGTAGTGGTATTTTTTAAATGCTAGAGTAGAATAACTCATCTACAAAATCAATCAAAGGGGTTTTCAGTCATGATT
>NZ_FLUY01000706.1 GCF_900092655.1 Candidatus Thiosymbion oneisti | reverse complement strand
GCCTGCGCCGAGCGCAGCGAGGGGGCTTGGGGAGAGGGGGTCAAAGGGCGAAGATCGGTGCCTTTTGCGACACCCTCGGCGGGAGAAGGGCTGGGAAGAGGGCGAACGAAAGACCGTGCTCGATGCTTGCCATGTCCGACTACCCGGAAACCTCTCCAGGGAGAGGGACTTTGAGCATTCGAAGACCCTTCAGGGACGACGCGCCGGTCAAGGCGTACCTTTCGGCGCGAACAAGCTCCCTCCCTTCGGTTCGGGATGACAAGTTCGTGCAGATTCGCGTGATACGTCGTTTTTCCTCTTGTTTGCCGACCTGACGTTTGACTTAGAGGCTATGTGAACACTCCACCGGCTAAAGCCGGTGGCTTCAAGTTACGGCTAAAAGCCGGATTGATCGGCCATGCGGCCGATCGCTGTCGCGATACAACCTCAAAATCGTCATCCGGCTCCGGCAGGTTTTGGTTCTTGATGTCGCGCGATCTCTCTCAGCAGCTCCCAACCGCGGTAACTTACATCGCCACCGTCCACTTGGTACCAATACTTCGTCGTCCACACCATGATGATATTTACAGTCCCAGACAGTAATGGCATTGGGTTGGATGTTCTGTCTTCCTGACTCACGGCCTGCCGTAGGCCAAGTAATGAAATCCATAGTACATGGAGACCATCAATCCCAAGGCCAACCAATAGCTCATCACTATTATACCAGCCTGGGCCAGGACCCCCCGATTCTCTCGGTAGGAGAAAAAGCTATAAACCGATGGACCCTTGATGGTCATGATTATCAGTATGACAATGACCAAGAAATGCCCGATGGTGTCGACTTTACCGAAATGAACGGCACCAGCGATGATCATTAGGTTCAGGGCCAATGCTGCCAAAGACACGACATTACGTCCGGTCAGCAATACATAAACCAAGGTAAATTCCACGAATGCGGCACACATTAGAAAGAAGTCACGGGGCAGGCCCATGGTTAGGAATTCATTGCTGTCCAGAAAAGGGTCGAACCATTGCGGATACGCGAACTTTTCGATTGCAACCCACAGGAAAGAGAACAACATACCCACCACCAACAATGGCACGCGATATTGTTCCAACCTTGTGCCGCCAATGGATTTCAGCACAAGATAAGCAGCGAGTCCCGGGAACAGCATATAATCCAACATATGATAGAAACCATACTGCGTAATACCATAACCATACAGGGCCAGAATGCATAAGGCACTGAGGATCATGGTCGATTCGAATAGAACAAAGATGGCAGCGAATAGATGGAGATAAGGTAAAAACGCTGCATCACCGAGTAAATCCGGCGCTAAAATGACATCACCGATCAACCAAAGCATGACAAAGAACACACCGGTGCCGATACGGGCTATCGTGTCGACGATATTCGGCTGGTTACTGAAGAATCGTCCGAACCAGTCAAAGCGTTGCGCGCGTGACCATTTAATATCAATAGAATAAAGGATCAGTAAACCAACACTAGCGACCAGCAGCAGTAGCCAGAAGGTTCCGTTCAGCACCTCAGTCAGCTGCCGGGGCGGCTCAGCGATGTCGAATTCCACAAACCACTTGATATGAGCCAGTGCCGGTTCCGCCCTCAACAACAGAATTACCAATACAGGGATAATGAATTTCATCGCTTTCATCAGTGTTTCTCCTCATCAAAGATGCCTTTAGGGCACTTTTAAGTTAAATCACCCCCGCCAAAGCCGGAGGCTTATCTCACTGAGTTAAACTACCGCAATTGTTCAATCCCCCATTGTTTTTGCCATCCCTGGCACCTGGATTCCGGCAACACTTTCCGGAATGACGCGGTGGGAGCCAAACGAGCCGGTCTCATAATCCTTAAGTTAATGGCATTGCCCTATAAGTCGGGTAGCTCAGATTGGGCCTCTTCATCGGTCAGACTATGTAAGAAGGCGATCAAATCTTCTCTTTCTTGGTGGCTGAGGCCGATGGGGACCAATGTGGTTTCCTCGTGATCCTGGAATTCTTTGGCCTCGTCAATCTCATCGTAAAAATCGATGACCTCATCGAGGGTACTGAAACGCCCGTTGTGCATGAAGGATCTTCTCTGCGCCACATCGCGCAGGGTAGGTGTTTTAAACTGGTACTTGCTCTCGGGAATGCGGGTAACATAGCGGACCCAGGGAAAGGCCTGTTCCGGACGTGCGTCGTTGTGGCGACTCTCGAAATTGAAGCTCGAAGCCCGTACCTGGGCGACGCCGTCCCAGCGTCCGTAATCATCTTCTCCCGCGCGGCTGACGTAGATATTATGAAATTCACCGTCGCTGAAGTTGGGGCCAGAGTGGCACAGAACACACTTGGCCTTACCCAGGAAAAGCTTTAGGCCACGTTGGGCACTGGTAGAGAGCGCTGCCATCTGACTTGGATTGTCGTCTCTCAGGCCCTCGGCGAAGCGGTCGAATGCCGATGAGCGCGAGACGATGGTAGCCTCGAAGGCCGCGATGGCCTTGCCGACGTTGACGAATAGATCGTCCACTGCCCGGCGTTGCGAGCGGTCCGGCGGAAACTTTGGAGTGCGGCGGCGACCTTATCCCGGCATTGGTAGCAACCCACGCTACCTGGTGTAACCGGGGGTGCCGGCAGGTACAGTGCAAACCCGCCG
>NZ_FLUY01001175.1 GCF_900092655.1 Candidatus Thiosymbion oneisti | reverse complement strand
ACTCTTTGGAGTGCGCCGGCAGCGCGCTGCCTCTGATTTGGAACCAAGCGGGGGGCGTTATTACCGTGCTGTTTGCCGAGATCGGCGGTGCGGCGTCTCCTCCGCAGCGCGGCGACGGCGCTTTGGTCTTTGGCCGCTCCCAATCCAAAGCGGCGTCGGATTGGTGCCGATCGGGAGACGGGCGCCATCAGCCCATCCCCGGAGATCACTTGAGGCCCAAGGGTATCTGGTTGCCGCCGCACTCCAAAGGGCGGTAAGCCGATACCGGCAGGATGCGTTCCGAACGGGGAGT
>NZ_FLUY01000289.1 GCF_900092655.1 Candidatus Thiosymbion oneisti | reverse complement strand
AAGTGATAAGTGATAAGTGATAAGTGATAAGTGATAAGTGATAAGTGATAAGTGATAAGTGATAAGTGATAAGTGATAAG
>NZ_FLUY01000169.1 GCF_900092655.1 Candidatus Thiosymbion oneisti | reverse complement strand
GGCAGTTGTCAGGGGGCAGGGGGCAGGGGGCAATCGATACTCGTTCCTACGCTCCGGAGACTGTGCCTGACTGATGACCATTTGTTGGACCGGCAACTCGGCATTCAGGTTTTACCCGATAGCCGGAAGGGCCAATGAAATATCGGTAGTCCCGGGGGCCGACAGAATGTCGGCGATCCCAGGGGCCGACAAGATGTCAGCGGTCCCAGGGGCCGACAAGATGTCGGCGATCCCAGGGGCCGACAAGATGTCGGCGGTCCCGGGCCGGCTGGGACCGCCGTCTTTCAGACGGCTTAAGGACCCCATGACCAGCTGGCGGCAACGCTCAGAGCAGACGCCTTCCGGGCCGCACCGGATAACAACGCCGGACAGCCGGCAGGTGTGATTCCCGTGTATACGAATGGTGAACACCGGTCCGATGCTCTCCGCGGCGCGGAGCTGCCACCTTCCCACGTAGCACGTGGGAACGAGAAAAAGCCCCTCTCCCGCCGGGAGAGAGCCTGCCCCGAGCGCAGCGAGGGGGCCGGGGAGAGGGGATCAAATAAAGGAATGGGGCATAATGAACCGCTCTACGCTAACCATTTTAAAATTTACCACTACCCAATTTCGCCCTCTTCCTCCCACCTGCAGTAGGCGGGGTATCCTATCCGATTTTCCTATACTCAATCCAACCTGGGCAATTCCACGGCTAAGAGGCTGTCTAAAAAGGGCCGCAGACCAGAGTCAGGAGTAGGCTGGGTTGAGGAACGAAACCCAGCGTTTACAGGCCAGCTGGTTTGCTGGGTCTCGTCCCTCGACCCAGCCTACCGATTTAAAATC
>NZ_FLUY01000029.1 GCF_900092655.1 Candidatus Thiosymbion oneisti | reverse complement strand
GAATTCGCCGTTGGTGGTAGTAAAGGGTAAACCAGCGGTCGAGCCAGATCCAATCGGCTGACAATTATGGCGAGACGATACAAGCAAGGCACAGCCCGAGCTCAGGAAGCCCTGTTGCCGCCCCGGGTCGAAGCTTATGTC
>NZ_FLUY01000313.1 GCF_900092655.1 Candidatus Thiosymbion oneisti | reverse complement strand
TAGCCTACCGAGGCGCTTAATCGACGCTGGAGCGTCGGGATCTGCTCCCACGCTGGAGCGTGGGGAGCCAGCCGAAAATCAATG
>NZ_FLUY01000345.1 GCF_900092655.1 Candidatus Thiosymbion oneisti | reverse complement strand
CGGCTCCCGGGACCACCGATATTTCGTTGGCCCTTCTGGCTAGCGGCTAGAACCTGAATGCCGAGTTGCCGGTCCAAGTGGTCATCAGTCATGCTTATTTTTCTGGTTCCCATGCGCTGCGTGGGAACCAGAAACCGATCAGGCTGGAGGGTAGGATGAAGAAGAAACGAGTCTATTTGTTGACTATTGCTTATATCGCGGTTTATGCGATGCTTACCAAACTGACCTATCCCGAATTGGAGATTACGGCGCTCACTACGGTGATTGCCGTTCTCGGGTTTGTTTCAGCACTTGCAACCAACTATCTGATCAAAAAAGTGGAATGTAAAATAGGGAAAAATAATGATTAATCGATGACCTTTACTCTGCAGCCGGTTTTCAATGTCAAACAAGCTGCGCTGGCCCATGCCTCCCCCGTCGCTGGGCATTCATTTCAGACGGGGGAAGTTTACCCTCGGCTGGTCCCAATGCCATTAAGTTAGCTGCTGACCGTGGTAGGTCGGGTTAGGCGCTTGCGACGTGGGTTCTTGGGTGACAGGCTTGGCGCGCGCCGTAACCCGATACCCACCTGTCCGGTTACGGCGCGTTCGCACTCGGGTACCCACGCCCGCACCGCCAGGCGCGCCTAACCCGACCTATAAGACTTAACTTAATGGCATTGCGGCTGGTCCCCCACGCAGGTCATTTTGCAAGGTGGCCATAAGCGGTCTTGGCAAACCCGATTGCGTCTTGCGCAAGCAATGCGATACTCAACAATGACAGGCGTAATGACTTTAATTTTTCAATCCCGGTTATCTCTTCTTCCATTACAATGCCCTTATATGTACGCACGATCTCAGGAATTGCTTTGGTGTGTACGCCTGACAAATCCACATAGAGCACATCAGCGGTATTGCCGGTATTTGCAGCACTTATCGGCTGGTAAAGGGTAATAATGTATGGCCCCGGCCGGGATAAATCCAAAGGCAATTCCACTGACAAAGCAGTAAGCAACAGTTTAGACAGTTCATAGTTCGGCTTATTATATTCGAAGCCATCGGGTTTGCCTATCGGTATCAGAAACAAATTCAAACGGTTTTTAGACACATGTCCCCCTCCAACCCCTCCAAGACTCGTTGCACTTATAGTTGACCCATGAATTGCCTTTACCAGCTCATAATACAATGAGGTGGCTTTCTCATTGGCTTCACCCCTCCCCACCAAGACATAAGAATAGGTGGCATACCCCGGCTCTTCACCCCCATAGGAATACAAATATTGCCAGGCATGGGTGGACGGTTTGGCTTTCCCCCCGGGTTTCGGCCCGACGACGGTGTGATTCCTTGATTTCCCGCCTGCGATGCTGGGATCTACCAGAGGAAGATTAGGCAATTCTGATTGGTGATGAGAAGAGGCTTGAGCAGCCCCGGCAGCCGCCGGAGAAGCAGCGGGCTGAGTAGCCCCGGCCGATGGCGAGAGGGAAGTTTGGGTGGTCCCGGTAGCCGATGGTGAGGAGGAAGACTGAGTGGTCTCAGCCGATGGAGAAACCGGGGGCGGCGCAACAAACATTGTGAATTCCTGGGTGAATTCCGATACCGCCACATTTCCTCCACTGACATTGGCTACTACTCTGATGGTAAAGCTTCCGGATTGGGTCGGAGTACCGGATAAGGTGACCGTGCCATTTCCATTATTCGCGTAGGACACTCCGGCCGGTAACCCACTGACGGTAAGCATCAATTCCCCCAGCGTGGCTTCACCCGGAGGAGACCCGGGCCCATCCGAACCGGCCATCCAAAACTGGAGCATGGGCGTCGTATAGGCTGAAAAGTTTTCCCCCGCTACGGCATATTGATCGGGAACTGGCTCTGAAACAATTCCCCCAAGGAAAGCAGGTTGTTGGCCAGAAATCAGGATAAAGGGATCGGAAGAGGTCGTACCTGATATCATGACTTTATCTTCACTTGCGGCGATAATCTGAGGGGTATCGATTTCCCCACCAAAATCAATAATCGAAGCGGTTATGGCGATATTGCCGTCCGCACGGACTGCATGATCGTATAACCCTAATCGAGTATCTTCCGTCAGGGTAATGTCTCCGCTTCCCGCATCGAGTGATCCCCAGTCGTCCGACTTGATTTCAGAGGCCAGGTTATCCGCATTCGCGGGATTGTCTTCTATACGGATGTCCCCACCACCGGTAACAACAACGCCTTCGATTAAATAACCTTCGGTTCGAACGGTCACGTCTCCACCACCCGTCCATATCTGGCCTCCGGTACCGATTTGGAAAAAACCAGCGTCGTTTATCGGGTTGTCTTCTATACGGATGTTCCCACCATTGGTAACAACAACGCCTTCGATTAAATAACCTTCGGTTCGAACGGTCACGTCTCCACCGCTCGTCCATATCCGGCCTTCGGTACCGATTTGGAAAAAACCAAAATCCTTTGTCGGCTTATCTTCCATGCGGATGTCCCCACCCTGGGTAAGAATAACGCCTTCCATCAAAAGATTTTCAGTTCGAACGGACATCCCTCCACCGCCCGTTTCTATCCGACCTTCGGCACCGATTTGGAAAAAACCAAAATCGTTTGTCGGGTTGTCTTCTATGTGGATGCCCCCACCCTGGGTAAGAATATCACCTTCAATCGAAAGGTCATCGGTTCGAACGGTCATCTCTCCGCCGCCCGTTTCTATCCGGCCTTCGGGACCGATTTGGAAAAAACCAAAATCCTTTGTCGGGTTGTCTTCCATACGGATGTCCCCGCCCTGGGTAAGAATAGTGCCTTCAATCCAAAGGTCATCGGTTCGAACGGTCATCTCTCCGCTGCC
>NZ_FLUY01000100.1 GCF_900092655.1 Candidatus Thiosymbion oneisti | reverse complement strand
AGGTGATGCGGCCAGGGGAAAGCGCCGTCGCCGCGGCGCGGGAGGAACCGAAGGGCCCGGATTCCCGGCCAACGCCGCTGGTATCCCC
>NZ_FLUY01001482.1 GCF_900092655.1 Candidatus Thiosymbion oneisti | reverse complement strand
TGGGAGCCGGCCGGAGGGCCAGGGTGAAAGGGTTGGAATGACCACCGGACCCGAGCGTGACGCGGGCCGCGCGCGGGACGGTACCGCCGGGCGTGAGGGGACAGCAGTCACAGCGGCCAGAGTAGCTGGCGCACAGCGGAGGGGTGTGACGGCGAAGGGCCGACCAGGTTAGGGCAAATGGCTGCGGGCCAGGTAGTCGTGACTGCGCATCTCTTCCAAACGGCTCGCGGTGCGTGTGAAGTCGAACGCGAGCGGAGAACGCGAGGTATAGAGCTCGGTAGGGGCAGCGGCGGCGGAGGCGACCAGGTTCACATTATGATCGTAGAGGACATCCACCAGGCGGATAAAGCGCGCGGCCTGGTCTTTTTCCTCATCGCCCATTTGGGGAATGTTGGCGATGAAGACCGTATGGAAGCAGCGGGCGATCTCGATGTAGTCGATAGTCCCCTTGGGCTCGTCGCACAGGGCCTTGAAGTCGAACCATGCGATCCCGTCCGCGTACCGGGCGGTGGGAATGGGCCGGCCTTCGATTTCGATCTCCCCCCCTTCCACGACGCCTTCCGGTCGCAGCCCATGAAAGCCCTTAAGTAAGCTGTTGTCGGCCTCCGCGTCCAATGGAAAATGATAGATCTCCGCATGTTCGAGCGAGCGGAGCCGATAGTCTTCATCCCCGTCGAGGCAGATGACCCGGGTGTGATCCTTGATGAGCTTGATGGCGGGTACGAAGCGCTCGCGCTGTAACCCGTCGCGGTAAAGATCGTCCGGGTGGATATTGGAGGTGGTGACCAGGGTGACGCCGCGCTCGAACAGGGCCGTCAACAAGCGGCCCAGCAACATAGCGTCGGTGATGTCGGTGACGTGGAACTCGTCGAGGCAGAGGACCTTGAACTGCATGGACAGGCTTTCCGCCACCAGGGGAACGGGATCGGGGGTAGCCGGCAGCTTCTTCAGCTCTCCGTGCAGGTCCAGCATGAACAGATGGAAATGGACCCGTAGCTTCCGGGGAAACGGCAATGCCTTGTAGAACTCATTGACCAAATGGGTCTTGCCGCGTCCTACCCCTCCCCACAGATAGAGGCCACGTACCGGATCCAGGCGGGAGCGGGCGGTAAATCTCAGGTGCTTGAAAAGCCCGCCGCGGTCGTCCTGCTCTCTGGCTATCAGCTCCTCGTAGACCTGTTGCAGTGCCCGCACCACCGCCGCCTGCTTCGGATCATGCTCGAAATCTTCTCGGGCCAGATCGGCTTGGTATCTTTCAAGGGGTGTCATGGTGCTGAGGAGCTGCGTATGGTTAGGAAATTCTTTTTTGCCGCAAATGAACGCGAATCAACGCAAATCGGTCGTAATCGGTTCACCATCACCGACTGTTCTTGATTCCGTTAACGAGCTTGCCTCCATCGAACCCTGATTCCAGATAGGATTCTGGAGTTCCCTGTATTAGTTTTTAGATAGCCTCTTAGCTTCGCCCCGACACCGATTGCCTACAGAGAATCGACATAGCGCCGCAAGCGTTGCGCCGCTTCCACGCATTCATTCAGAGGAGGCACCAGGGCGAGACGCAGACGCCGGGCACCCGGATTCACCCCATTCACTTCGCGCGAGAGGTAACGCCCCGGTAGGACGATCAGGTTTTCTTCGGCAAACAGCCCGCGGGCGAATTCGGTATCCTCGATCGGGGTCGACGGCCACAGATAGAAGCCCCCATCCGGTCGGGAAACGGGCAGCAGGCCATCCAGTATCGCCAGGACCGCGTCGAACTTCTCCCGGTAAGCTCGGCGGTTGGTGACCACATGCCTCTCGTCACCCCAGGCGGCGATGCTGGCGTACTGGTGATGTAGGGGCATGGCACAGCCGTGATAGGTGCGATAGCGGAAGTAGCGCTCGATGATCCGGGCGTCCCCGGCGACGAAGCCCGAGCGCAGCCCCGGCACGCTGGATCGCTTGGACAGGCTGTGGAACACCGCACAGCGTCGGTAATCCCGGTATCCCATGGCCGCGGCTGCCTGGAGCAACCCCGCGGGTGGCGCCGCCTCGTCGAAGTAGAGCTCCGAGTAGCACTCGTCGGCAGCGATGATGAAATCGTATGCTTCGGCCATGGCGATCAGCCGCTGCAAAGTGGCCTGCCGGATGACCGCCCCGGTGGGATTCCCCGGTGAGCAGATGTAGAGGAGCTGACAACGCCGCCAGATATCCGCGGCCACGGAATCGAAATCCGGTATGAAGCGATTCTCTTCGGTGCAGGGTAGGTAGTAGGGTTGGGCCCCGGCCAGTAGGGCCGCTCCCTCATAGATTTGGTAACAGGGATTGGGCATCAACACCAGGGGATCGGGGCCTGGGTCCACGACGGCTTGAGCAAAGGAAAACAGGGCCTCGCGGGTGCCGTTCACCGGCAATACCTGGCGTTCCGGATCCATGTCCCCAGCCGGCAGGTCGAAGCGGCGCGTGAGCCAGTGCGCAATGGCCGCCCGTAGCTCCGGGAGTCCGCGGGTGTTCGGATAGATGGACAAACCCTGTAAATGGGCGCTCATCGCCTCCGCGATCAAGGCCGGGGGAGTGTGTTTGGGCTCACCGATGGAGAGTAGGATCCGGTCCGATCCGGACGGCGGCTCCACACCGGCGATCAGCGCGGCAAGCCGTTCGAAAGGGTAGGGCTGGAGACGATCCAAATCCGGGTTCATGGTATGCAGAGTGGCGTCTTGAGTGGCAGGAGTCCTTATATAGTATAAGAAGCTGTCTGGTAAAAATGGATCCGAGGGTCGTGTTGCGTTACGCTGCGTTCGGCGCCGTGCCTGTCCGGGCGCGGTCCTGGGTTATTTGGGTCGTGGCTCAGTTCGCGAAAAAACGCAATGACGCAAGGACGCCAAGACGCAAAGAAAAAACAAAGAAACTTTGCGTCTTGGCGCCATTGCGTCGTGGCGTTAAATGGGCCGGAAAGTGAGCGGCCAAGCATAAAA
>NZ_FLUY01000060.1 GCF_900092655.1 Candidatus Thiosymbion oneisti | reverse complement strand
GACGCTGGAGCGTCTGGATTTGCTCCCACGCTGGAGCGTGGGAGCCAGAGGCTGATTTGTGGGGATACTTCAGGGTCTTACCTGCATTTCTGTGCCCATCCTTATACGGTTCCGGTTTTGCAGCTTTTATCGCAGATTAAACAGATTTTCACAGGATAAAAAACGAAAAAATCTGTAAGAATCTGCGTAATCTGCGGATTAAAAAAGATGTTGGGGTTTCGACCTCACCCCAATTTACACTGCCGGCGATTGGTAGCTGGTGATTGCTTGCCCCGGTCAATTCAGCTGAATGCGTTGTCCCCAGGGTATCTGCGAACGGCCTTTGACCAGCCAGACGACGGGATAGTGCGGCGCCTCGGATGGGAAATCGCCCTGGGCGTCGGTGAAGTAGATCAGGAGGTCGGGGAGCACACCTGTACGCTCGATCCAATCGAACACGGGCCAAAAGTTGGTGCCACCGCCGCCCTTGATCGCCTCGGGCGGTGTGAACTCCTCCCAGGGCTCGAAGACCCAGGGCGCGCCTGCGCACAGCGCGGTGTCGCAGGGCAGCAGGGTGACGCGGGCCCGGACCTGACCCTTGAGGGCATTGATCTCGGCGATGAACTCCGCCAGCTCCCGCGCCTTGATGGAGCCTGAGGTGTCTACCGCCACCACCAGCTCGAGCTGGTGGCTACGCAGGGTCGGGAGGATAAAATCCCCCTCGCGCCGGGACGGGCGCATATAGCTGTAGTCATCCCGCGCCGCTGCCGTCATATAGCGTGCCAGCAGCATGCGCCACGGCAGCTGGGGCTGCAACAGGTGGTCGATCATGCGTGCCAGCTCGCCCCCCAGCTTGCCCGCCTGCATGGCCTGCTGGGCCGCACCGGCCAAGCGTTGCTGCCACTGAACGTTCAGGGTCTCCTGCTCGTCCGGTTGCAAGGGTTCCGGCTCGGCGGCGCCCCCGCCGGATTCCGGCTCGGATCGTGCCTGGGCGTCGCCCTGCTTTCCGTCTTCGGTCTGCTCCCCGTCTTGGGGATCGGCCGCCGGTGGCCGGTTCGTCAGGTTATCCTCCCGCAGGCCGCCGTCGCTGCCCCGACCCTGGTTGTCGTGGTCGTAGGCGTGCTTATCCAAGGTCCGGGAGGCGTCATTGTCCTCGATCAGCGGGTAGATCTCTTCGGCCGTCATGCCCTTGTATAGGGGTGTATGCAGGGCATTGGACGGGGGAGTAAGGCCCTCGTCGATCAGCAGGGGATTGATGGCATAGTCGCAGGCCAGGTCCCATTTATGGCGCATCCGGTGCCGGCGGCGGGCGAAGTGGGAGAGGGCGCAGTGCAGGGCCTCGTGGGCGAGCATGAACTGGGTCTGCTCGATACTCAGCTGCCGGATATACTCGGGGTTGTAGTAAAAGGCCCGGGCGTCGGTAGCAGTGGTCGGACACCAGGCAGGATCGGCCGGGTGCATGGGCAGGCGCAGCACCAGGGCGCCGAGGAAGGGCTGGTCCAGGATCAGGCGGGTACGTGCCGCCGCGAGCTTGGTCTCGATGGCCTGGGTATCGACCGCCATGGGTGCCGGCTGCCCGCTCAGTGGTCGATCATGATGTCCGCCACCGCCTGGGCCCAGGCGGCGAATGCGGGGACCTGGAACAGCGCGTCGCCAATCGCCCGGTGCAGGTCGGAGACCAGCATGACGCCCATCTCGCGCTGGGGAAAGCGCCCGGCATAGACCAGGATGTTGTCGATGACCTGGGTGGCGGAGTCGCTGCCGGCGGCGCGGATGGCCCGGCCCACCAGGGCGGCGGCGACCGCGTACTGCAGGTCGATCTCAGTGGGGACGGGGACCTCATCACCGACCAGGATGGCATCCAGATCGGGCATCTGGTCCAGGCTGGTGATGAAGGCGTGGAGCTCGATCCCCGCCGCCGGTCCGACGCAGGCCTGCAGGGTACCCCGCAGCAGCTCGGGTTGGTCCTCGAACTTGCGCAGACCCCGGTGGGCGAACTCCCAGGAGCGCGGAGACGGAAAGGCTACCGGATTGTGGGCCGGATCGAAGTCGAACAGGAGCTCGGGACGGAAGCGCAGGAACCCGATGATCCGCTCATCGATGCCGTTGGCATAGGCCCAGGCCACCCAGTCGTCCAGGTGGGTATCGACCTCGAAGTGGGAAAACCGATTGGCCAAGGGCGCCGGCATGGTGTAGGTCACGCCCCGATCTCCCTGACGGTTGCCGGCGGCGAAGATGGCCCAGTGGTCGGGCACCTGGTACTCCCCCAGACGCCGGTCCAGGATCAACTGGTAGGCCGCCGCCGACACCGCCGGCGGCACCGAGGTGATCTCGTCCAGAAACAGGATGCCCTGGGGACCATGGCGTTCCGCGTCCGGCAGGAGCGCGGGAACCGCCCACTCGACGCGACTCCCGACCCGGAAGGGAATGCCCCGCAGATCGCTGGGCTCCATCTGCGACAACCGGATATCGATGACCGGGGTCTGGTGTGCGGCGGCGATCTGAGCCACCATCTGGGACTTGCCTACGCCCGGAGGACCCCACAACATGACCGGGGTGTGATGGCCTGCGGAGGTACTGAGAAACTCCTGGTCCAGGATGCGAAGCAGCTGGGCGGGACGCATATTTTTACGGGATTCCCTCAATGAGTTTAGGCGTTGAATCGCGCGCGGACCTGACGAGATGGATGTGCTTGGGCCGGCCTCACCGCAGTCTCCGCCGAGAGCCTGCGGCGGGTGGTCCACAAGGACTGGTTTACCGGTTGCGAGCAAAAATATTTTACTCCTCTGTCAACCCAAAGCAGAAGTGCCCCCTTCAGCGAGAACCTACTGCGGTTCCTCAGCAGAATTTGTGGGTAATTTCTTCTTGATCTGGTTTATGGATTGATGTTCTAATAATCTCCTTATAAAGAAACTAAATGAGGTATAACTGATGAAATCCCTGAGCAAGTATGTATTATCTGCTGTCATTGTTGGACTCTTCCCTTGGGCAACCCAAGCGAAGAATTGTAGCCTTGAATTCTTTTTCTGTGGGGCTAGACTTCAGTTTGAGAAAGAAGTAGACCGAATGATAATCTCAGAGGAATCGAGTTATGTTATGGCTAGAAAACTGACCTATAATGGCGCTCAAAAGATGCATGAAGCCTTCGAACACGACTACAATGGGGATACTAACAAGGCTATTCAAGCATATGATGACGGAATTAGTTTGCTTAGAGAATCCCTATTATATTGGGATGAGGTAATAGCGAAAAATGAATCGTTCGTCTCGTTTTTGCCTGGAAAGACTCGGCCAGCCTTTACTAAAAATTTCCTTGACCGTGCTCTTTCGCCAAAATTTGCCGAACAAGCCACGAAAGCAAATCCTGCTGTAAATGCTCTTTCCCCAGGCTTTGATCTGCTTAGAAAGATGTTTGCATCAGCAACGAGCGACGAACAGGCAGTCATAAGTATTTTCTCCAAGATTGCCGATCAGACAAAACAAATTCGGAAAGGGATACAAGCCTATATTGAGGTCGCATCTCAAGATCGGGCGCTTGTACGGGAAAGTATATTGTATAAGACTGTTTATGTGGATTCCCTCCTAAGAAAGCATGAAAAACATGCTCTAATGATTGCCGACGAAAAGTTTCATCATGCGCTTCTTTATAATATGCTCTTTATAGAAGCAGCATCTTTGGTGAACATGGATGTTGCTGTTCAGTTGAAGTTGCCAGAAGAAGCTATTAATGTGCATGTTCCTAATACTAATAAGAAAAAAGAGTAGCATACAAGGGGACCTTGAAAAATCCGGTGGAGTTCTAACTTTGTTGTTTCTGGTTATAGGGTGCCTTGAAAACCCCATGACAGGGAATTTTCAAGTTCCCTATACTCGGCAGCAACAAAATTAGAACACTACCAAAAATCCCATACTCAATGCTTTTCATGACGACGACCGCAAAGTGCGATTTTTGAACGCCTTCATATAGTTACGCACGTGAACATGGCAGGACATCCCTGCTCCACAAAAACATTTTGAATTTTTCAAGGTATCCACAAGTGATATCGATCGGAGCGTTACCATTTTTCGCTAAATCCGAAATAGGTCCAATTTCGGGTGCGAACAATTGACGACGGCCTTTGCCTTGTCAAGTCCCGCCAGATTATAGACCCGTTTTTTGAACAGACCCTGGCCTGTCCCGCCCTACGCGGGCTAACAGCTAGTACCCCGTTTCGACAAATATTGCTGGTTCATGTTCACCCTCGGCAAGGCACCCGCAAGGGAGGGCGCCCGCAAGGGGTGCCCTACAACAAAACCTTTGTGCCCTTTGTGGCTCAGCTTCGATAGGCAAAATGTGCTGAAACGGGGTACTAGGTCGTGTTGACCTTTAGAAGGTCCGCACAGCGAACCCTACGCTAACCGCTTGATTGACTGTAGGGTTCGCTGTGCGGATCCCTTGGGCGTTGCGACCATGTAACATGTGAAAACAGTCGGTTAGGGTTAAATGTCAACAGCCCCTAGTACCTAGTTTCGATCGATATTGCTAGTCCCCACACTGGAGCGGGTAAGCCAAGCGTGTGAGCCAGCAGATACTATGAACTTGCAACATCG
>NZ_FLUY01000135.1 GCF_900092655.1 Candidatus Thiosymbion oneisti | reverse complement strand
GAAACATTATCCTGGAATGATTTAGGACTTTCAGTCCAGGGGGCAACCTATGCACTTTAGTGCATAGTGGTTGAGTCA
>NZ_FLUY01000102.1 GCF_900092655.1 Candidatus Thiosymbion oneisti | reverse complement strand
AAAGCGGCGGCAGGATGGTGCCACTTGGCCGATCCCCGGCTTATGCCTCGCGCTGTCGGTTCCGGTAAGCATCGGGGTGAAGTGGCCGCCGCACTCCAAAACGTCCGGTGGAACCCTGCTATGATCGTTAGCAGTCTGGAATCCATAAAAAGCCGAATTTGCAATCGGCTCGCTGTCACCTCTGGCTCCCACGCTGGAGAGACTGTGAAAGAATTCGCCGCTGGTGGTGTCAGGTGTAAACTACCAGCTGAGCTCGAACCGAGGGGCTGACCTTCATGGCGAGACGTTACAAGCGAGGGGTAGCCCGTGCCC
>NZ_FLUY01001193.1 GCF_900092655.1 Candidatus Thiosymbion oneisti | reverse complement strand
CAAGTCCAACCTCGAGGAGGTCCGGGCCCGCGGCGGCGCGCTCTTCGTGTTCGCCGACGACCGCGTCACCATGACCGCAGGGCGAGGCATGACCGTCATCAAGCTCCCCCAGGCAGAGAGCCTCATCGCCCCCTTGCTCTTCACCATCCCGCTCCAGCTCCTGGCCTACCACGTGGCCGTGCTCAAGGGCACCGACGTGGACCAGCCGCGGAATCTGGCCAAATCCGTGACCGTCGAATAAGCAGTCCTGAGGGGGCATAGCGGCCACTGCCATTGGTCATGTTACAACTTAGAAATTAACCACTACCCGACGTTTAAAGGCCCGCTGATCTCCTGTGGCACCGGTGGCGGCGTCTTAATGCAACCTTATCCCCGCGCGGCCCTCGCTTGGCGCGTAGGTTGCGTTAGCCGCGCGCGAAAACGTTTGGGGGAACAGGCGTAAAACCGCTCTCGCTTGCAACAGAGGATAGCTCCTTCTAGGTATATAATCACACGGGACCTGATATCCCTCCTGCGTCGGGACAAGTTTGACGTGTTGCGTTCGACGCACACAGGTTCGCTGATCGTCTGCCAGGTCAGTGCCAGCGTCTTAACGCAACCTACACCCACATTACCCCCCGCGTAGCTGGCCCGCGCGGACCCCGCTTTGAGTGTAGCCTAACATTCGGTGTTCAGTCGGGTACGCTGTCGTCCTGAACGCGCCGTAACCCAACACGACGCCCGCTCAGGCAACGCCAAATAACGCCGAACAGATTAGGATGGTAACATTTAGGTCCTTCGATCCGTGACAATAGCCATCCCATGCGGCAATATCTCGATCTGCTCCGCGATGTTATCGCCAATGGTGCCGAGAAATCGGACCGTACCGGGGTGGGCACGCGCTCGGTATTCGGACGTCAGGTACGGTTCGATCTCGCCCAGGGTTTTCCCCTGGTCACGACCAAGAAGATCCATCTGCGCAGTGTCATCTACGAGCTCTTGTGGTTCCTCGCCGGGTCCACGGATAATCGCTGGCTGCAGGCGAGGGGGGTGAGTATCTGGGACGAATGGGCGGACGCGGACGGGGCGCTCGGACCTATCTATGGCCGCCAGTGGCGGAGTTGGGCCGGTCTCGACGGCGCCACCATCGACCAGATTTCCCAGGTGGTCGCCGGTATCCGCACCAATCCCGATTCGCGCCGTCTGCTGGTATCCGCCTGGAACCCGGCCGAGCTCCCACTGGACGGCCTATCGCCCCAAGCGAACGTCGCCCGTGGCCGTATGGCCCTGGCCCCTTGTCACTGCCTGTTCCAGTTCTATGTGCAGGACGGGCGGCTCTCTTGCCAGCTCTATCAACGCAGCGCCGATCTGTTTCTGGGCGTCCCCTTCAATATCGCCAGCTATTCCCTGCTTACCCACATGATCGCGCACCAGTGCGGCCTGGGGGTGGGGGATTTCGTGCACAGCTTCGGCGATCTGCACCTGTACCGCAATCACCTCACCCGGGACATCGTCTACGAGCAGCTACGGCGTGAGCCGCGCCCCTTGCCGCACTTGTCGATCCGTCGGCTCCCGAAATCCCTGTTCGACTATGAGTTGGAGGATTTCCGGTTCGAGGGTTACGATCCCCATCCAATGATCCGCGCCCCCATCGCCGTATGAACACCGAACTATCCTGCCGGAGGTCCCGCCCGTGATCCAAGCCCTGGTCGACTATGGACTCTTCCTCGCCAAAACCCTGACCCTCGTCTTGTTAATCGGTGCCCTGCTGATGGCCCTGATGCGCGCCCGCGGCAGGTTCCACGTGGACGGGGATCGGCTCGAGGTGATCGACCTCAATGGTAAGTACCGGGACATGGCGCGGGTCCTGAAGCAGGCCTCGTTACCCAAAAAGGCGGCCCTCAAGGCGCTGAAAGAGGAGCGCAAGGCGCGTAAGCGGCGTGACCAGGCGGCAGAGGGGAAACGCCGGCGGATCTTTGTGATCGATTTTCATGGCGATATCAAGGCCACCGAGGTCGCCTCCCTACGGGAGCTCATTACCTGTGTGCTGATGGAGGCGGAAGAGGGCGATGAGCTTCTGGTGCGGCTCGAAAACGCCGGCGGGGTCCTGGCCGAGCATGGGTTGGCAGCCTCCCAATTGGCGCGCGTGCGCGGCAGCAAGGTCCGCCTGACGGTGGCGGTGGACAAGGTGGCCGCCAGTGGCGGTTATCTGATGGCCTGTGTGGCCGACCACATCATCGCAGCGCCCTTCGCCGCGGTGGGCTCCATCGGCGTGGTGATGCAGCTTCCCAACTTCCACCGTCTGCTGGAGCGCCGCGGCGTGGATTTCGAGCTGCACGCGGCCGGCGAGTACAAGCGGACCCTGACCCTGTTCGGCGAGAATACGGACGCGGATCGGGAAAAGGTGCGCGAGCAGCTCGAGGACACCCATAGGCTGTTCAAGGACTTTATCCGGGAGTATCGGCCGGACGTCGATCTGGGCCGGGTGGCCACCGGCGAATATTGGCAGGGCATCCAGGCCCTGGACCTGGGCCTGGTGGATGCGATCAAGACGAGTGACGATTACCTGCTGGAGGCGGGCGCCGAGGCGGATCTCTATCTGGTCGCCTATACGGCCCACAAACGGCCGCTGGAGCGATTGCTGGCGGCCGTGCAGGGCAGTGTGCCGAGGGCCTGGTTCGGACGTTGAATGTCAACAGACCCTAAGTACAGCAGTGCCCAAGTACCGATCACATCGATCCGGTTCTTCCGTCGGGAATGCTTTTTCTGCCGCAAATGAACGCGAATGAACGCAAATCGGTCGGAATCGGTTTGCCGTCATCGACAGCGTCGGGTTGCGTTACGCCGTGCTCCCCCAGGCGTTTCCCCGTGCGGCTGACACAACCTACAAGCAAGGCTCCGCGCGGGCAGACCGTGCGGGGGATAATGTGGGTGTAGGTTGCGTTAAGACGCTGGCACCGACCTGGCAGGCGATCAGCGAGCCTTTGAGCGTCGCAACGCAACACGTCCGGTCCCCCAAACAGCGCCAAATCATTCAGGATTGTTAGCGTCTACTTGCCGCGGGTAGGTACCAAGCAGGTCGATCAAGCGCGGACGGGTTGTCGATGGCGAGCTTTCGTGGACATCTCTATGGCGGCGTAGTGGTGAGCGCTGCCGCCGGGCTGGGAGTGGATAGCCTCGGATGGGCGGGTCCCGGCCAAATCCCCGTGCTGTTCATGCTGGGGGTGGTCGGTGGATTGCTGCCGGACATCGATGCGGACAACTCGACCCCGCTCCGTATGATGTTCATCCTGCTCGGGGTCACGGCAGCGTTTCTCGTCACCTTTTCACTGGTGGACGGCATTGCGCCCGTCGAGCGCATGTTGCTTTGGGGCGCGGTGTTCCTCCTGGTGCGTTTCGGTCTGTTCGAGATTTTTTGCCGTTTTACCGTGCACCGGGGGGTATGGCACTCCTGGCTCGCCGTGGCCTTCGTTACCTCGGCGACGGCCGATATCGCCTACCATCTGGTCGGGGTCTCGGCCTGGGACTCCTGGTTGGCGGGGAGCTTCGTAGCACTTGGGTACCTGACCCATTTGTGCCTCGATGAGATTGCCGGCGTGGATCTGCTCAATCACCGCATGAAGCGTTCCTTCGGCACGGCCCTCAAGCCCTTCAGCATCGCCTCGCCCATCGCATCCATGGCCATGTTCCTAGGCACACTCGCGCTTGTCTACCTGGCCCCGACCGTTGCGCCGGTTATTGAAGCTATCAGGACATTGCCTCTGGGTTGATCGCCGGACCCGACAGCGCTAAGACGCCGGCACTGACCTGGCAGACGATCAGCGAGCCTTTGGGCGTCGAACGCAACACATCAAACCCTGTCCCGACGCAGGAGGGATCTTTTCCCTCCAGACAACACCAAATCATTCAGGATTGCTTTTAACCAGACAGCTTCTAAGGAAAAGCGATCCGCCAGGGCCTTGGTTTCAGAAGCGATGTACACGCATTCACCCGGCTAGGACTCCGCCAGGGTGCAACCTGACGTACATCATCTCATCTGAAAATACACGGCCTCCAACCCGTCCGAGCTATGGCAGCGAAGGGGGAAGATAGGTATCTTAACAAATTCTGATATAGGTGTGGGCTTGCGCCCCGCTTCACCGAACAACCCAGCCCGCTCCCATTCGGAAATCACGCTGGTTTTTTCGCCAGAACCATTCCGCGAAGATGGAGGAAAGTCCATGACGGAAGTCGTCGCAACCAACGAGACCATCCTGGTAGTCGGTGGTGGCATCAGCGGCATGACCGCAGCGCTGGAGGCCGCCGAAACCGGGAAACAGGTGGTGCTGGTTGAGAAGCGCCCCTATCTGGGTGGGCGCGTCTCCCAGCTCTACAAATACTTCCCCAAGCTGTGCTTCCCCACCTGTGGTCTGGAGATCAACCAGCGCCGTGCCAAGATGAATCCCAACCTGCGGGTGCTCACCATGGCAGAGGTGACGGACATCAAGGGGGAGAAGGGAAACTACACCGCATCCGTCAAGCTCTCCCCGCGTTACATCAACGAGAACTGCACCGCCTGCGGCGAGTGTGAAAAGGCCGTCGCGGCCGAGTTCGACGACGAGTACAACTACGGCCTCGGCAAGCGCAAGGGGGCCTATCTCCCCTACCACATGGCCCATCCCCAGCGCTATGTGCTGGACCCGGCCATCATCGGCACCGACGACGCCCAAAAGGCGAAGGACGCCTGCAAGTACGACGCCGTCGACCTGGGCATGACCGAGGAAACCCTCGATTTCCCCTGCGGCGCGGTGATCTGGGCCACGGGATGGCGCCCCTACGATGCAGCCAAGATCCAGCCCTACGGTTATGATCGCATCGCCAACGTCATCACCTCGGTCGAATTCGAGCGCATGGCCGACCCGTCCGGTCCCACCGGCGGCAAATTGGTGCGCCCCTCCGACGGCAAGGAAGCCAAGAAGGTTGCCTTCATCCAGTGCGCCGGCTCCCGTGACCGCAACTATTTGTTGCACTGCTCACGCATCTGCTGCATGGCCTCCCTCAAGCAGTGCACCTATGTGAGCGATGCCTACGGCGAGGACGCCGACATCAGCGTCTACTACATCGATATCCGCGCCATCGACCGTTTCGAGGATTTTTACCAGAAGGTCAAAGGGATCGAGCAGGTCAAGTTCATCAAATCCAAGCCCGCCGCCGTGGTGGCAGACAAGGACGGCAACCCGGTGGTCCACGGCGTGGACACCGAAGGCTACAAACGCTTCGAGGACACGCATGACCTGGTGGTCCTGGCTATCGGCATGGAGCCGTCCGTGGACCAGGACGATTTCCCGGTGGACATCCGGATCAACCGTGAGGGCTTTATCGAGGCCGGACCCCAAGGTGCGAACGATCATGGAGGGGTCTTCGCCGCCGGCTGCGCATCCGACGCCCTCGACGTGAACCGTGCCGTCCAGCACGCCACCGGAGCGGCGCTGCGCGCCATCCAGACCATCAACGGCGCCGCCGGAGTGGAGGGCTAAGAACATGGCAGACGAGAAGAAATTCGCCGGCTACATCTGCACCGGCTGCGGCATCGGCGAGCGCCTGGACGCGGGTCAGCTCGAGACCACCGCCAAGCAGGACGGCAAGCTGGCCGAGGTCAAACAGCACCAGATGCTGTGCAGCAAAGAAGCGGTCCGGATGATCCGCGACGACATCGCCAACCAGGGCATCACCCACCTGATGATCGCCGCCTGCTCGCGCCGCGCCAAGGTGGAGGCCTTCAACTTCCCCGAGGTCGCTTTGTCCCGCGCCAACCTGCGCGAGGGCGTCATCTGGCTGCGGCCCCAAACCAGTGAGGAGCACGACGACAACCAGGAGACCACGCAGGAGATGGCGGACGATTACATCCGCATGGCCTGCGCCGAGGTCAAGTACATGACCGCGCCCGCCGCTTCCGGCGAGCAGGCGCTCAACAAGACCCTGCTGGTGGTGGGCGGCGGCGTCACCGGCATGACCGCGGCCGTCGAGGCGGCCACGGCGGGTTACCCGGTGCATCTGGTAGCGGAAGAGGCCAAGCTGGGTGGGGTCTGGACGGATCTCTACCAGCGGGTACCCTTCCGCGCCGCAGCCAAGGACGTCCCCCATGGCCGCGACCTGGATCTGCCCCAGCCGGAAGACCCTGGCATCGAGGCCCTGGCCGCCGAGATCGAGACCAACGACAAGATCAGCGTCCATTTGAACGCCAAGGTCACCAAGACCTCCGGCGCGCCGGGACGCTTCTCGGTAGACATCGGCACCGAATCCGGCGGCGCTACTACCGAGAATGTGGGCACCGAGAACGTGGGCGCCATCATCCAGGCCAGCGATTACAAACCCTTTGACGCCAACCGGCTGCCCGAATTCGCCTATGGCAAGACCCCGGACGTGGTCACCGGCTTTGAGCTGGAAAAGCTGGCCAAAGAGGCCGCCGGCGGCCCCATCAAGCGCCCCTCTGACGGTAAGGAGATCCAATCCGTCGCCTTCATCCAGTGCGCCGGGCAGCGTTCGGAGAAAGAAGGCCATCTGCCCTACTGCTCCGGCTTCTGCTGCACCGAGTCCATCAAGCAGGCCATGTACTTCAAGGCGCAGAACGCGGATTGCGATGCCACCATCCTGTTCGACGACCTGCGCACCCCCGGCGCCGCGGGAGAAGATTTCTACCGCTCGGCGCAACAGGCCATGGTCACCTTCTCCAAGGGCAAGGCCTCCGAAGTCGCCGCCAACGGCGGACTCAAGGTCAAGTTCAAGGACCTGATCCTGGATGAAGACACGGAGCTGGACTGCGACCTGGTGGTACTGGCTACCGGCCAGGTGCCCAACGTGGGTCCGGACCCCTACGCCCAGCTGGCGGTCGAAGAGGCCGAGGACGAGGAGGAAAAGGCCAAGGCCCAGGCCATCCTGGAAAACGCCCCGCCGTCCATCCTCAACCTGGACTACCGTCAGGGCACCGACCTACCCCAGCTCAAGCACGGCTTCGTCGACTCCCACTTCATCTGCTTCCCCTATGAGACCCGTCGCACCGGCATCTATGCCGCCGGTCCCGTGCGCCGTCCTATGGACATGAAGCAAGCCGTGGAGGACGCCGCCGGTGCCACCATGAAGGCCATCCAGGCGGTCGAAAACGCCGGCCAGGGCCGCGCCGTTCATCCGCGGGTCGGTGATCTCAGCTACCCGAGCTTCCGCAAGGAAGGCTGCACCCAGTGCAAGCGCTGCACGGTGGAATGCCCCTTCGGTGCCATCAACGAGGACGAAGAGAAATACCCCCTGTTCAACGAGTCCCGCTGCCGGCGCTGCGGGACCTGCATGGGCGCCTGTCCGGTGCGCGTGATCTCCTTCGAGAACTACTCCATCGACACCGTGGGCCAACAGCTGAAGAACGTGGAGATCCCCGACGAGTTCGAGGAGAAACCCCGCATCCTGGCCCTGGCCTGCGAAAACGACGCCTACCCGGCCCTGGACATGGCCGCCCAGGCCGCCAACTCGGGAGCGGAACTGGAACTCACCCCTTGGGCGCGCGTCATTCCGGTCCGTTGCCTGGGTTCGGTGAGCCTGTCCTGGATCACGGACGCCCTCAACAGCGGTTACGACGGCATCGTGCTCATGGGCTGCCGCCGCGACGACGACTACCAATGTCACTTCGTGCGCGGATCGGCCATCGCCGCCGAGCGTTTGAGCAAGGTCGGCGATACCCTCCAGTCCCTGAACCTGGAGCCGGAGCGGGTCGCCGTCTACGAGGTCGCCATCACCGATACCAAGCGTGCGCCCCAGCTGATCAACGACATGGCCGAGACCGTGGAAAAGATCGGCATGAGCCCGTTCAAGTTCTGAATTGAATTGGAACCGCCTAGGCGCAAAGAACGCATCGGGGTCGAAAATGGAGGTAGCGGTTAAGGTTTAAGTGGAAGCATCGCCGGTGGCAGTGTGCTGGACACGCCCCGAGCTGTCCCCCTCTCCCTGTGAGGATGTCGCAAAAGCCCCTCTCCCGCCGGGAGAGGGGTTGGGGAGAGGGGATCAAAAAATAGGCTGGGTTGAGGGACGAAACCCGGCATAGATAGCTGGGCTTCGTCCCTCGATCCAGCCTGCGGGCTAACCACTTGAAAATTTACCACTACCGAAAATAAATACCTTTGCGTACTTCGCGCCTTTGCGGTTCAAGAGAATTACGGAGATCGAGCGATGATCGAAAACTATCGCAACAGCTTCCTCAAGGAAGTCGAGGCGAATGTCGAGGAAGGCGAGTGGGTGAAGATGTGCATGCAGTGTGGCGTGTGCTCCGGTTCCTGCCCGCTGGGGAAATTCTGGGACCACCCACCCCAGGAGCTCTTCATGATGATCCGCGCCGGCCAGCGCGACCAAGTCCTGGGATCGGATTCCATGTGGATGTGCACCTCCTGCTACAACTGCATCGTGCGCTGTCCGCGGGAGCTTCCTATCACCCACATCATGCACGGCCTAGCCCACTACGCCAAACGCCAAGGTCTAGTGCCCGCCAATCAGCCCACCGCCAAGTTCGCCCAGAAGTTCTGGGACAACCTCATGACCAAGGGGCGGGTCAACGAGTTCAAGCTGGGCCTGAGCCTCTACTTCATGAACGGCTTCGGCGAAGGCATCAAGGTCGCCATGAAAAACCAGAAGCTCGGCATGAACATGCTCAAAGCCAAGCGCATGAACCCCAAGGAAATCATGGGCGGTCACACGGTCGAAGACCTGAGCGGATTCCAGCAAGCGATCAAGAAGGCCACCGAGCTGGAAGACGCCCGCATCGCGCAACCCGGCGGCTGATAGCCAACCCGACATGGCACGCGCACTTGATACACTCGAATTGTTCGACGAGCTCAAGTCCTCCTTCACCGAGGACCAGGCCCATGTACTGTCCAAGGCCCTGCGTCAGGTAGAAGAAGCACGGCTCGAGGAGCTGGCCACCAAGCAGGACCTGATCAATCTGGAGACGCGCATAGATGCTAGGCTCGTCGCCCTCGAAGGTAAGATCATCAAGTGGATAGTCGGTCTGGCCGTCGCCCTGTTCTCCGCGTTGATTGCGATCTTGCTCAAACTCCCATAGGACCCCAGCCATGGCGAAACGCGAATACGCTTTCTATCCCGGGTGCTCTTCCCAGAAGGGTGCCTCCTCCTCTAACCTCATGACCTCGGTCCGGACCATGTGCGAGGAGTTGGACATCCAGCTCAACGAAATCCCGGACTGGAACTGCTGCGCCGCCTCCATCGGCTACGCCGGTGGTGGCGAGCTGCCCCGCCTCACCCTCTCGGCACGCAACATCGCCCTGTCCGAAAAGCACCATGCGGGGCAAGACCTGGTCGCCACCTGCGCCGCCTGCTGGCTCTCCACCCGCGAGGCCGCCGAACGCCTGGAAGAAGACGCCGGTCTGATGGCCGAGGCCAACCAGGCCCTGGCCGAGGCCGATCTCGCACTCAAGAACCAGACCCCCATCAAACACATGGTCGAGGTCCTGATCGAAGACATCGGCTATGAGGAAATGGGCGCCAAGGTCAAAAAACCCCTGGCAGGCATCAAAATCGCCAGCTACGTAGGCTGTCAGACCAACCGCCCCTTCGGCATCGTCGGTGAATCCTTCGAGAACCCCGTCTATCTGGATAAAATGATCGACACCCTGGGCGGGGAATCCATCCCCGGCTACGAAAAGAAGGTCCAGTGCTGTGGCGGTGCGCTCGCCTTCTCCGAGCCCGAGAAATCCCAGGAGATGGTCAAGGGCATCATCGAGGCGGCCTATGACCACGGCGCCGACATGATCGCCACCCCCTGTCCCGTGTGCCAGATGAACGTGGAGGTCTACCAGCCCGACATCAACGCCACCTATGGCACCAAGTTCAACATGCCGGTGGTCTATTACTCGAACCTCATGGCGGTGGCCTATGGCCGCAACGCTAAGGACGCGGCCCTCGACGGGCAGATCATCCGGGCCAAGAAGCTGGATGAGCTTGCAGCAAAATAGCAACCGCTCGACGTTCTGCTAAACTAAAAGGCCCGCACAGCGGGCCTTTTTTGTACTTAAGTGAGCCTGCCATGAATCTCCATACTGCCGTTGAAAAATTGAGCGCCCTCTCGGAAGAGAAACAGGCCACGGTGCTGGACTTCATCGAGTTTCTGAGTAGTCGCCCGCCCACGAGCGTTACCGTGGGCGAAAGACGCCGATTGGCCCTTCGGGATGAACCCTTTATCGGTATGTGGGCGGATCGAGAAGACCTAGCGGACAGTACTGCGTGGGTTCGCGCACTGCGCGGTAACGAATGGCATCAATGACTCCCCATGTCCTGGTCGATACCGATATCCTGATCGACGTTTCCCGAAATCTCGATCCGGCCATAAGATTCTTGGACGACCTTGAGCGTCAGGGAACACCCGGCATCAGCCTGGTAACCGTACTGGAGCTGTACGCCGGCTGTTGCAGCAAGCGTGAGCTCGCCTCCACCGAAGCCTTTACTCAACGCTACCTTCGCATCGATATCGATGGCGCGATCAGCAACATCGCCATGACTTTGTTTCGGGAATATCGTCTTAGTCATGGCTTAATGATTGCTGATTGCCTGATCGCAGCGACAGCAATTGGTCTTCGCATTCCTCTCGCGACCAAGAACCGTCGAGACTTCGTTTTCATCGACGATTTGACGTTGAAAATGTACCAATAACGCTCCTCGCGGTCGGGGAACAAACCACGAGCGGGCTTTTTTCGTACTGGCATCTAACTACTGAGCTTGCCATCATGACAGACATAGAGCGACTCAAATCCCAGCTACTCAAGAACCAACCCGAATTCGTCAAGAATTTCCACTTTGAGTTCAATGAAGACCTGGATGGCGATCCGGCGGTCTGGATCTGGGCCATCGTCGGGGACAGTGAAGTCGAATCCGTGGACTTTCCGGAGCACATGAAAGCCACGAGAAGCTGGATTTCAACCGCGCTTTCAGAGACACACATCGAGCGCTGGCCCTACATGCGCTTCCGCGCCGAATCCGAAGTCGATCCGGTCACGCTCCAAGTGCTGTGAGTCTGCCCCAAGACTTTCAATAAATCGGAGCTAGACATGCGAGTTAAAGACAAATACCTGAATCCTTTTACGGATTTTGGTTTCAAGAAATTATTCGGCATCGAGCCGAATAAAGATCTGCTTATCGATTTTCTCAATGAACTGCTGCGTAGAGATGAAGGAGAAATCAGGGACATTACTTACCTTTCACCGGAACAACTCGGGAGAACCAGTGGTGAGAGGAAGGCCATCTTCGACATTTATTGTGAGAACGCACAGGGTGAAAAATTCATCGTCGAGACGCAGCAGGCAAAGCAGAATTATTTTAAAGACAGAAGTATTTATTATTCGACATTTCCGATTCAGAATCAAGCCCAAAAGGGGGGTTGGATTTTGAATCGAAATCGGTTTACACTGTTGGCATCTTGGATTTCGTCTTCGACGAAGATAAGGGTAACGACCAAGTCTTTCATCACGAAGTGCAATTATTCGACAAGAGCGTGCAAGCGGTCTTCTATGACAAATTGACCTATATTTATCTGGAAATGCCGAAATTCACCAAAACGGTCGACGAATTGGAAACCCACTTCGACAACTGGCTTTATGTACTGAAGAATCTCGAGAACCTGACGGACAGACCTGCGAAGTTACAGGAAAGCATCTTTAACAAGCTCTTTGAACAGGCGGAAATCGTGAAGTTCAACGATAAAGAATACAGCGAATATGAAGAAAGCTTGAAGATTTATCGTGATTTGAAGAACTCAATCGATACCGCGAGAGAAGAGGGTATAGAAAAGGGTATGGAAAAGGGCAGAAGAGAAGAGAAAATCACGATCGCTGGGAAGTTGAAACGACAAAATATACCACCTAAGATGATTTCTCGAAGTACTGGCTTACCAATAGAAGAAATCGAGAAGTTATAACCCCGAATAAGCGAGGTTCGTCGAAGGCCAAACCTCGATGCAAACTGTACGCGAAATGACAAGCGCCACACGTTACGAAGAAGACGTAATTGCCTGGGCCACGGAACAGGCAAGTCTGCTACGCGCGGGCCAGTTCGACCAACTGGATACGGAGCATTTGGCCGAGGAGATCGAAGACGTGGGCAAAAGCGAACAGCGGGAGCTGGTCAGCCGCATGACGCGATTGCTGGCGCACCTCCTCAAGTGGCAGAAGCAACCGGGACGCCGCGGCGCAAGCTGGCAAATCACCATCCGCAACCAGCGTCGCGGTATCGTCCGGCGGTTGAAGGAAACGCCAAGCCTGCGCCCCAAGCTCGCCGAGTCCGATTGGTGGACCGGCGTGTGGGACGACGCCACGGCCCAAGCGGCCGAAGAGACCGGCCTCTCCGACTTTCCGGAAATCTGCCCTTGGGAACCGAGCGAAATCCTGAATCAGGAG
>NZ_FLUY01000143.1 GCF_900092655.1 Candidatus Thiosymbion oneisti | reverse complement strand
GGGCAGCGCACCCCCTCGGGCCAACGCAGCTCGCGGACTTTCCGGTAGCAATTTGCATCCTCGATCAGGTCTTGAATGTTGACCACACCACCGCTCATAGCAGGTTCTAGCACGAGGGGCTCTCGCCGCCAGGTTAAGTGCTTCCAGACGACCCTACGGCGTCTTGGGGCTGCTGTCTACCTATACCTCGGCTAAGCCCCGATCGGATACCAGTCTGGAATCCATAAAGAGCC
>NZ_FLUY01000121.1 GCF_900092655.1 Candidatus Thiosymbion oneisti | reverse complement strand
CAGCACCTCGGAAGCCCGGAAAGCGGTGCCCAGGCGCTAAATCGGCGGTGTCTAGCCGCTGAGTGCCGGCTCCTGGATTTGTGGTGGGCAAGCCCATAAATAGCTAATAAAAACAGTGTGTTATTCTTCATGCGGCCAGGTGTGCGAGGACCTGGCTATTGCCGACCTGTTTTCG
>NZ_FLUY01000693.1 GCF_900092655.1 Candidatus Thiosymbion oneisti | reverse complement strand
CCGTCGCCGCGGCGCGGGTGGAACCGAAGGGCCCGGATTCCCGGCCAACGCCGCTGGTATCCCCCGTGGCTGAGGTTCGATGCGGGCGCGCCGCTTTGCCGGCGCACTCCAAAGCAGTCCGGAATCCATAAAGAGCC
>NZ_FLUY01000480.1 GCF_900092655.1 Candidatus Thiosymbion oneisti | reverse complement strand
GGGCTTGGTCCCGAGCTACCGTACCATCGCTGAGTTTCGACGGGTCAACGGGAACGCCGTGCGCGCGGCGAACCGAGGTTTCGTTGTGTTGTGCCGCGAGCTGGATCTGGTGGGTGGAGAAACCATCGGCATCGACGGCTCGTTTTTCCAGGCCAGCGCCAGTGACGCCAGCATCACAACCAAGAAGCGCTTGGAAGCGGAGTTGAAGCAGCTCGAACGTGAGCTGGAAGCCTACACGCGAGAGCTTGATGCCAACGACGCGCAGGAAACCGATGTGAGCGAGGCGTTGGGTGAAGCCCCCGCGCTGGCCCGCAAGCTGGAAGCACTCAAGGAGCGCCAGA
>NZ_FLUY01000153.1 GCF_900092655.1 Candidatus Thiosymbion oneisti | reverse complement strand
CCATCCGGCGATGCGGTTCGCGCCGGCCGTCAATGCCATCCATGAAGCGGTATACCACGCTCACCGCATCCTACGGGCGCTATCAACCAATCTA
>NZ_FLUY01001374.1 GCF_900092655.1 Candidatus Thiosymbion oneisti | reverse complement strand
TTGCTGGATACGTCGCTAAATCCAAAGCGGCGGCGGGTTTGCACTGTACCTGCCGGCACCCCCGGTTACACCAGGTACTATGGGTTTCTACCAATGCCGGGATAAAGTCGCCGCCGCACTCCAAAGTTTCCGCTGGACCACTCCGGCTCGCTGCCTGCCGGTGCGTCCCTGCACGCAGACAGGTGCTCACCACACGCGACGGTCGTGCCGGGGATGGAGGATAGAACGGTCTGGAATCCATAAAGAGCCTAAACCTCAACCACTCCCCAAAATTAGAACACCACCGGAGAAGTCTCAAGTGAGGAATCTTTGTGTCTTCCGCGTTCTCTGCGGTCATTTCAAACCCGCAAATTGGGATTGTTACCCCAACTTGACTTGAGCATAGGAACGCGCAATCAACGAAAGATTGGTGCCGAGGGTCGGACTCGAACCGACATGGTGTTGCCACCGGTAGATTTTGAGTCTACTGCGTATACCAATTTCGCCACCCCGGCAGGGAACTGGCGGGATCGCACCAGGAACCCTGGCCTCCCCAGTCTTGGATCTGCCCGGGTATCCGGGCTCGCTGGGGCTGCCTGTGGGCGAGGCGTCACAGTATAGCCGCTCCGGTCGGCGGGGCAAGATCGAACGCGTGTTTATCTCCGGGGGAAGCGCATATCAGCGGAGGGACATAGAGGGGAAAACGCACAACTTCTTGTCTGTTACGGGCTCCCTGCAGCAACTCCATGTAGGTGATGGCAGAAATAAGGATATGTGGCGCTTGATCAATGGTCTCTTCGGCTTTTAGATGCCCGCGAAGTGCCCAAATCAAGACATCAGTATCAAAAAACATCCGGACAGCGGGTTAGGCGGCGTGCATTGATAAATGCCGTGGGGTCGTCTAGGTCCTCCCGATCTTTCCACAGGCCATGCCCCGGCGTTTTGGCGAATCTCGGGCGGGTTTTCCTGGGATGCTCCTTGATTTCCTGGACGAACACGCGCACGTGGGCCGTCACGGGAGTCTTGAGTTGCCGCAGTTTTCCAGGCAGATTGGCAAGGGTGATACCTTCCAGTATTTCCATCGGTTTCGATTTGGTTTCGAGCATAGTCTATGCAGTAGCTACGTTATATATGACGAGTGTATCACGCCATGCGGCGTTCCGATTTCCACTTCGATCTCCCTGAATCGCTCATTGCCCAACGCCCCCTGCCGGAGCGGAGCGCAAGCCGGCTGCTGTATCTGGACGGCCCGAGCGGGGCGGTACGGGATCTGGCCTTCGCCGACCTGCCGCGGTTGGTGAAGCCGAACGATCTGTTGGTCTTCAACGATACCCGCGTGATGCGGGCGCGGCTCTTCGGCCGCAAGCATTCCGGAGGCCGGGTTGAGATCCTGCTCGAGCGACTCCTGAGTGATCGAATGGCTTTAGCCCAGGTGCGGGCAAGCAAGGCCCTTAAGGCCGGGACCTTGATCCTGCTTGCAGGCGGTGAGCGGCTCGAAGTAACGGGTCGGGACGGCGATCTGTTTCATCTGCACTCCCTGGACGCCGGGTTCGAGGATCTGATGGCGCGCCACGGTCATGTGCCCCTGCCGCCCTACATCCGGCGTCCCGACGAGGCGTCGGACCTGGAGCGCTATCAGACCGTCTATGGCCGACGTGAAGGGGCGGTCGCCGCGCCCACCGCCGGGCTGCATTTCGACGCCCCCATGCTGGCGCGCCTGGCGGAGCGGGGCGTGCGGATCGCCCATCTCACGCTGCATGTGGGGGCGGGGACCTTCCAGCCGGTGCGGGTGGAACGGTGCGAGGAACATGTCATGCACTGCGAACGGCTGGAGGTGGAGCAGGCGGTCTGCGCCGCCGTGACGGCCACCCGGGAGGCCGGTGGGCGCGTCATCGCCGTCGGCACCACCAGCGTGCGTGGTCTGGAGAGCGCCGCTCGGGACGGGGACCTGCGGCCCTATCGGGGCGATACCCGGCTCTTTATCCGTCCGGGTTATCGCTTCCGGGTGGTCGATGCGATGATCACCAACTTCCACCTGCCGGAATCGACCCTGCTGATGCTGGTGTCCGCCTGCGGCGGGTTCGAGCAGGTAATGGCCGCCTACCGTCACGCGGTCCGGCAGAACTACCGTTTTTTCAGCTACGGCGATGCCATGTTTCTGACCCGGCGTGGCTCCTGATCCGAGCGTACCGGGACCTGACAGGTATGCAAAGTCCGTCGGGCATGATGTTCCCAGGCCGGTCATGCCCGTCCTCGGGGTAATCGCAACGGAAGATGAACAATGATACCATCGAGATGTGTGCTCTGCGGAAAAACACAGAGATGAGACTCCGCCGCATGAGGGAGATTATGTCGAATTCTCCGATTACCGAGAGCGTGAACCCTATTCGATTGGTGGCCCGTTTGGTATGGAATATTTCTGCGATGAACATGTGGCGATAGCCAGGTCTTTGGCGTCACTGCTGATGGAAAAGGCGGTGGCCGAATTGGAAAATCAGTACGGCCCTTTCCCCGAATACCAAAGGAAAGATCCTCGATTGAAATGGTTGAAACGCATCTTTTCTCTCGGGAAAGACTCGTGAGCACCTTGGAAAAATACGAAAATGAGTTAACCTGAAACATGACAAAGTACAAAATAGGAGACATGGACTCGATGAAAACCCTATCGGCATCGGATCTGGCAGCAATACCCATCGACCAGCGCATTCGGCTGGTCGAAGACCTGTGGGATTCAATCGCCGAATTTCCCGAAGCAGTGGAGATTCCGGCGTGGCATAAGACTGAGCTGGAACGGCGGCTTCGAGAATACGATGCGAACCCGAACGAGGGATCGCCGTGGTCAGAGGTCAAGCAACGAATAATCGGTTGAAACCATCATGCTTATTCTTCGTAAGGAAGCCGAAGACGATATGAAGGAAGCGCATGAATGGTATGAAGGAAAACGTACTGATCTCGGGATGGAGTTCATCTATGAGGTCGAGTGCACATTCGAGATCATAAGAAAAAATCCGCGGCTATACGCCAAGGTATTCAAGAATGTTCGCCGCGTGTTGTGCAGTCATTTTCCTTATTCGATCTACTTTTTCGAACGCGGATCAGACATAATCGTGATCGGCGTCCTTCATCAGAGAAGAAATCCAACGGTCTGGCAAGCACGGCAATAAAGCCTAAATAAGGAGCATCCATGAAAAAGAACGCACTCATCGCAGCAGCAATCTGCCTGGTCCATAGTTTGTTTGCGCTGCCAGCGCAGGCGTTGGCCAGCGCGCTGCCGGAGTTCAGCGGGCTGGTCGAGACCTATGGGCCGTCCGTGGTCAACATCAGCACCAAGCAGTCCCGCCGCGGTGCCCGCAGATTCCATGGTTTTTCGGTACCCGACCTGCCCGAGGGCAGCCCCTTCCACGATCTCTTTCGCCACTTCTTCGGGGAAGAGGGCCTGACCCCACACGACGAAGATCGGCAGTCCCGGTCATTGGGCTCCGGTTTCTTCATCTCCTCGGATGGGTATGTACTCACCAATTTCCACGTCGTGGAGGGCGCCGATGAGATCATCGTTCGCACCAGCGATCGCCGGGAGTTTCTCGCCAAGCAGGTGGGAACCGACAAGCGCAGCGACATCGCTTTGCTCAAGATCGAGGCCCAGGACCTACCGCCCATCAAGCTAGGTTCCGCGCAAGACCTCAAGGTGGGTGAATGGGTGCTTGCCATCGGTTCCCCCTTCGGCTTCGACCACTCGGCTACCGCCGGTATCGTCAGCGCCAAGGGCCGGAGCCTGCCGAGCGAGAATTACGTCCCCTTCATCCAGACCGATGTGGCGATCAATCCGGGAAATTCCGGTGGTCCCCTGTTCAACCTGGACGGCGAGGTGGTGGGCGTGAACTCCCAGATTTATAGCCGCACCGGTGGCTTTATGGGGCTGTCCTTTGCCGTTCCCATCGATGTGGCCATGGATGTGGTCGAGCAGCTCAAGGCCACAGGTAAGGTCAGCCGGGGCTGGCTCGGCGTAAGGATTCAGGAAGTGACCAGCGAGCTGGCAGAGACCTTCGGTATGGATCAGCCGCGGGGGGCGCTGGTCGCGCAGCTGCTTCCGAATAGCCCAGCGGCGGAGGCGGAGCTGCAGGTAGGGGACGTGATCCTGCGCTTTAACGGCAAAGCGGTTGCCACCCACAGTGCACTGCCGCCGCTGGTCGGTGCGACGCGGGTGAACGAGCCCGCGCAACTGGAAGTGCTGCGTAAGGGTCGCATCGAGGAGGTGACAGTGGTCATCGGCGAGCTGCCGGACGAGGGCGGGCTGACCGCCGCCGCGGAGCCGGAATCCACGACGGCGAACAGTATCGGCCTGGTGGTGGGGGATCTGAATGCGGAACAACGCGACCAGCTCGGATTGAAGCAAGGCGGGGTGATCGTTCAGGAGGTCAAGCCCGGTGCAGCCAAACGCGCCGGCATAGGTCGCGATGATGTGATTCTGATGTTCGACGGCAAGCCGGTGGAGGGTGCCAAGCAGTTCCGGGAGCTGCTCGCGGACATCGAGCTGGGCCGTTCAGTCGCCGTCCTGATCCAGCGCGGCGACGGGCATGTGTTCCTCGCGGTGCGCATCCCAGAGGAATAAGCGTGATTCGATGTTTGAGCTCAATCACGTCCGCAACTTCTCCATCATTGCCCATATCGATCACGGAAAGTCCACCATCGCGGACCGATTCATCCAGCTCAGCGGCACCTTAAGCGAGCGCGAGATGGCCAACCAGGTGTTGGACTCGATGGACCTGGAGCGGGAACGCGGGATTACGATCAAGGCCCAGAGCGTCACCCTCGATTATGTGGCTAAGGATGGCGAGACCTATCGGCTCAACTTCATCGACACGCCGGGCCACGTGGACTTTTCCTACGAGGTCTCGCGCTCGCTGGCCGCCTGCGAGGGGGCCCTGCTGGTGGTCGATGCGGCCCAGGGTGTCGAGGCCCAGAGCGTAGCCAATTGCTACACCGCCATCGAGGAGGGCCTCGAGGTCCTGCCGGTACTCAACAAGATCGATCTGCCGGCGGCGGAGCCGGAACGGGTGATCAATCAGATCGAGGAGATCATCGGGCTCGAGGCCAAGGATGCCCTCCAGGTGAGCGCCAAGACGGGCGCCGGCATCTCCGATTTGCTCGAACGCTTGATCGCCCACATCCCACCGCCGGTGGGCGATCCCGACGGTCCCCTCCAGGCCCTCATCATCGACTCCTGGTTCGATCCCTATGTGGGCGTCGTCTCCCTGGTGCGGATCGTCAACGGCGCGGTCAAACGCCGCGACAAGCTGCTCGTCATGTCCACCGGGCGTACCCACCAGGCGGACAGCATCGGGGTATTCACCCCCAAGAAGGTCGAACGCCAGGTCCTGGGGACGGGCGAGGTCGGCTTCCTGGTCGCCGGGATCAAGGAGATCGACGGCGCCCCGATAGGCGACACCATCACCCATGCGGACCGCCCGGCACAGGCGTCATTGCCCGGATTCAAACAGCTGCAGCCACGGGTGTTCGCCGGGCTCTACCCCACGCGCTCCGATGCTTACGAAGACCTGCGCGATGCCCTGCGCAAGCTGCGGCTCAATGACGCCGCCCTCTTCTATGAGCCGGAGGTGTCTCAGGCCCTGGGCTTCGGATTCCGCTGCGGCTTTCTCGGGATGCTGCACCTGGAGATCGTCCAGGAACGCCTGGAGCGCGAGTACGACCTGGACCTGATCACGACGGCACCTACGGTCGTCTATGAGGTCCTGCGTTCCGACGGCGAGGTCGTCCGGGTAGACAATCCGGCTGACCTGCCCGAGGCTGGCAAGGTCAGCGAGATCCGAGAGCCCATCATCGAGGCCCATATCCTGGTGCCTCAGGACCTGCTCGGGGGGGTCATCAACCTGTGCATCGAGAAACGCGGCGTGCAGAAGGACATCCGGTACCTGGGCGGCCAGGTCCAGGCTACCTACGAGTTGCCCTTGAGCGAGGTGGTGCTGGATTTCTTCGACCGCCTGAAATCCGTCAGCCGCGGCTATGCCTCTTTCGAGTATGATTTCAAGCGCTTTCAGGCCTCCGACCTGGTCAAGCTCGAGGTCCTGATCAACGGGGAACGGGTGGACGCCCTGTCCGCCATCGTGCATCGGGATAAGGTCCAGTTCCGTGGCCACGAAGTGACCGTGCGCATGAAGGCGCTCATTCCCCGGCAGATGTTCGAGGTCGCCATCCAGGCTGCCATCGGCAACAAGATCATCGCCCGCACCACGGTCAAGGCCCTGCGCAAGAATGTGACCGCCAAGTGCTACGGCGGCGACGTAACCCGCAAGCGCAAACTGCTGGAGAAGCAGAAATCGGGCAAGCGGCGCATGAAGCAGGTGGGAAAGGTAGAGATCCCCCAGGAGGCCTTCCTGGCGGTGCTTCAGGTTGGGAAGGATAATTGATTAGGAATATCCGGCCGCAAAGGCGGGATGCGCTGCGCTTTCCCGTCCTACGCGCTTAAGGGATCCTGGTCGGATAAGGGCGAGTATTTGACTCACCCTCACCATAACAAGGGGTAACTCCATGGCAACGATGGCTGATTTCAAGAAAGAGATCAAGATTAGTGAAGGCTCGATCCCGCACATGTATCTCGACACTGTGGGGAAAGTGACGGTCGGGGTCGGGAACATGCTTCCCAATGTGGCTGCTGCAAAGAAACTGGCTTTTGTCAACAGGGTATCCAAGAAAAAGGCAACGGATCAGGAAATTGAGACGGATTACAATACGGTAAAGAAACAACCTAAGGGTCTAATTGCTTCGTCCTACAAAAAACATACGAAGCTCGATTTGCCTACAACTGACATTAACAGGTTACTCGACAACCGAATCAGCGAATTCAAGAAGGGATTAAAGCTGAAATTTCCAAAGTTTGACTCGTATCCAGAGACGGCACAAATGGCAATGCTGGATATGGCATTCAATCTTGGTGTGAACGGAGTTGTTACAAAATTCCCAAAGATGAAAAAGGCGATTGAAAAACAAGATTGGAATGCCGCGGCAGAAGAATCCAATCGTCCACAAGTCTCAAAAGCTCGGAATGATCTTGTTAAGAAATGGTTTAAGGAAGCTGCCAAGAAGTGACTTGTAGGTAAAATCGGGATTGTTGAAAGAACGCCGAACCGCTGACAGGTATATTGAGAATGCAAGATCAACCGCGGTGGCGCAGTTGTTGCTGATACTTAAGAGGGGGAAACGGATGAAGCCTTTGTGTATTCGTATGTTCGTAATCGCTGTGCTAGCCGCGGCGAATCTTGCTGGTTTCGCATTTGCCGAGCCGAAAGGTGCTAGTATGCCGCGAGACCGTTTTCCGTACTCTTTTACGCATGCGCCCTACATTCACCCCAAGATTGTGCAAGATTTAACAACCTGGCTGAGTGATGAGGGGGATCAGATCATTGCCATCGGTCTGTTGGACTCCCAGGAAAGCAATCGCTATTTTGGCGAGGTGCGTGTTCGGAAAATCAATGGACAGCATCCCTATGTCTATATTCAAGTCGCCGAGGAAGAATTCGGATATCGGTATGTAGGAATGACCGAATCCGGCTTGTACATCCTTTACACGTCTGATTGGGGAGGTGGCTCCGGGGTTTTTAAGAGCCTTCTGTTCGTTACCTTCGAATACGACAAAGGAATCCAGGTAAACTGGGATGAATCTATCATCAATTGGGATAGAGATCGTCTCCTGATAAGGAAGCACGGCGAGATCACTCTGGGCGATCGGTGGGATGGTGAATTGCGGGTCGAGGGTGATAGGCTCTTCATAGGAAAAGACCGTGGATGGTTCACATTTTCCGGAGGCAAAGGGGGTAGTTGGCTTTCACATGATGGAAAAAGCAGGACTTTGTTGATAGACATGGATCCTTAATGAAAAAACAACTGATCAGGGGCGCCATACGCATTTTGAAATGGATGAAGGTGACGTATATAGGCATTCCGCCGGCCAGGTGTCGCACCTCATCGATTGGCCGTATTCGAGCTTTCACCAGTATGTAAAAGCGGGCCTGTATCCACCGCATTGGGCCGCGGACGATGTTGTAAAGGAATTGACTCTGGAATGACTGACGCGGCGGGATGCGCTACGCTTTCCCGTCCTACGATCCTCAATGACATTGCTCTGTTATTGGGATGCATCTCGCAACAACAGGATCCTGCTGTAGGTCAGAAAATCATCAAGGTGTTTCCGGATGATGCTGACGGTGATGGGCAGTTGCAGACTTTGATAATCATGCACGGCGATATTGCGAAAACCGACCATCCGTTTGAGGAGACCGGCTAACTCGGCATCTATCCATCCCCCCTGCGCCAACAGGGCAAAGACATCGCGTGCGCTTTGCGGAACCCCCAGCCGTTCACGCCGAATCAGGTGTTGCCCCATATCCAGCGCCGCTTCACAGGCCCTCTGGATATTCAGGATGGCGGCATCCTGACGGGTGTAGTCCTGAGTGAAGCCATCGGGATCGGCGGCATACTCCTCCCGTGCCCGCGCCACACACCTTTCGATGGTGGCCGCCTTGTTGATCAGGACATCATCGGCCATACACCTTCCCCCGCTTTCGTATCTCTTCCAGCAACCCGGCGCGGGCAGTGTCGAGCGCCGTTTTTTCACTGAGAATCGCCGCCTCGTAGAGCACCGCCTGCGCGTCCTTCGCCCACCAACGCTGCCCCTGAATAATAATCCGGTACTGCATTACGGTGGATGCGGCCCGTAGGTCCAACAGGTCCACCGGGCAGCCAGCCAGATCGGCCAGCTCGCCCGCCAGCTCCCAGAGTAACAGCGGCTCGGCATAACCGGCCACCAACACCGCCAGATCCAGGTCGCTGTCCGCCCTGGCCATGCCCTGAATACGGCTGCCAAAGGCATAAACCGCCAGTAGCTTCGGCACTTGGGCGCGCAGCCTGGAGAGGATCACCGTAGGGTTCATACCGCTCCCCTCATCTCGGTCTTGCCGGTCACGGCCCGCGTTGGTGAAAACACCTATTTTTCAAGGCGCCCAATCAAAAAAGTCAGCCTTTGAACGAGGGGAAAAATGTTCACTATAAACAAGAATGGAATCTTGATTTCGAACAGCTATTGTATTCTCCAGAGAATCATTCATGAAGCGAGAAAAAGCAGAAAAAGGGACATCCATTTATTCGGACAATCCCAACGGCCCCTTGCAGGTCCTCATCATCGACCCCTGGTTCGATCCCTATGTGGGCGTCGTCTCCCTGCTCGTGATGTCCACCGGGCGTACCCACCAGGCGGACAGCATCGGAGTATTCACCCCCAAGGCGGCTTCCTCGGCCTGAGTGATCCGGCATTGTCCGGCAGGAAAAGATCCTTATCTGGCGTCGGGACAAGGTTTGACGTGTTGCGTTCGACGTACCAAGGCTTGCACAATGACGGTGTGCCGGCGCCAGCGTCTCAACGCAATCGACACCCACATTACCCCCGCGCTGCCTGCACGCGCGAACCTTTGGGTGTAGGTTGGGTTAGGCGCGTGGTTCGATCCCGAAGGACACAAACACCCTTGAACGCGCCGTAACCCAACACGTCCGGTCCCCCAAACAATGCCGAATTATTCAGGATTGCTTGTAACCAGACAGCTTCCAAGACCTTCGAGCAACGAGTATGGCCCAAATAGCATACAAACCCAGCCGCTTCACCTACGCGGACTATTGCATCTGGCCTGATGAGGAACGCTGGGAGCTGATCGACGGCGAGGCCTACGCCATGTCGCCCGCGCCCGCTCGGATCCATCAGGATGTGGTCGTAGCGCTCGTCACCCAGATATACGGAGCCCTTGGGGAGACGACTTGCCGTGTTTACACGGCACCCTTCGACGTCCGCCTGCCGCACCGCGACGAGGCCGACGCCGCGGTGGAGACGGTCGTCCAGCCCGACATTGCGGTGATCTGCGACCCATCCAAGCTGGATGAAAAGGGCTGCCGCGGCGCCCCGGATTGGATCATCGAAGTGCTCTCTCCCGCCACCGCCGCCAAAGATCAGATCCGGAAACGTGCGCTCTACGAGCGCCACGGCGTTCGAGAATATTGGCTGGTCCATCCGACCGACCGGCTCCTGTTCATGTATCGACTGGGGACCGATGGATACGGCAAGCCGGATATCTTACCCACGGTAGGCCTCTGTACCCCGGCAGCGATCCCGGACCTGGTGATCGACTGGAAGGGTGTCTTTACCCTCACGGAGAAAACCGATTGAACATGGGCAGATCCCGACCCTCGAAACGCCTCGCACTCGGCGCCCTGGTCTTGTCGCTCGCACTGGTGCCCCTATCCCACGCCGCCCTGCCGCTTGCGGTCGACAAGGAACCCCTGCCCAGTCTGGCGCCGATGTTGGAGCGGGTGACGCCGGCGGTCGTCAATATCTCCACCGTCACCCAGATCGAGGCAGAGACCCATCCCCTGCTGCGGGACCCCTTCTTCCGCTACTTCTTCGAGCTGCCTCGCAAGCGCCGGGAGCGTGAAAATCAGAGCCTGGGTTCGGGCGTCATCGTGGACGCCGAGCGGGGTATCGTACTCACGAATCACCACGTGGTGGACCAGGCGGACGCGATCGACGTCAGGCTCCAGGACGGGCGCGAGCTCAAGGCCGAATTAGTGGGCTCGGACCCGGAGACCGACATCGCGGTGCTACGCATCCCGACCCAGGGCCTGACCGCGGTCGCCCTGGGAGACTCGGACGATTTGCGGGTGGGAGACTTCGTGGTTGCCATCGGCAGTCCCTTCGGACTCAGCCATACGGTGACCTCCGGCATCGTCAGCGCCCTGGCTCGGAGCGGCCTCGGCATCGAAGGCTTTGAAAGCTTCATCCAGACGGATGCCTCCATCAATCCGGGCAACTCGGGCGGCCCGCTGGTCGACCTGCACGGCCGTCTGGTGGGCATCAATACCGCCATCCTGGCCCCGAGCGGCGGTAACGTGGGCATCGGCTTCGCCATCCCGGTGGCGATGGTGCGCACCGTCGCCGATCAGCTGCTCGAGCATGGAGAAGTGCGGCGCGGGCTGCTCGGCGTTGCCGTCCAGGATCTCACGCCGGAACTCGCCCGAGCACTGGGGACGGGGGACGCCGACGGCGCCGTGGTATCCCATGTCGATCCCGGCTCGGCGGCCGCGGCCGCGGGGCTACGCCCCGGCGACCTGATCGTCGCCGTGAACGGGCGTCCCGTCACCGGCGCGGGGGCCCTGAAGGCACATATCGGTCTGCTACGGGTAGGTACACCCCTGGAGCTGGAGCTGATTCGCAAGGGTGCGCGCATCCGGCTCAAAAGCGCGGTGGCGGACCCCTATGCGGGGTATGTCGAAGGCCGGCGTCTGACCCCGCTGCTGCAAGGTGCCAAGCTGGGAGACCGAATCGATGGCAGCGGCGGTAACCGCTCGTCCGCAGTGGCCGTGGGGACCGTGGACAAGGGCAGTCCCGCCTGGCTCGCCGGGCTACGGGCGGGAGACCTCCTGTTGGCGGTCAATCAGGAGCGGGTGCGCAACCTCAAGGAGCTGGGGCGTGTCCTGCGTCGAGCCCGCACCCTGGTCAGCCTGAAGATTCGGCGCGGTGGCCGCATCCTCGTTCTCAGGCGACGCTGAGGCAGTGTCGTCGGATCTGCAATCGGCACGGTCTTCTCAATTTTAGGGAAGGGAGTAGTAAATTTTTAAGTGGTGGTAGTGGGTAAAATCTGAGTGGGAATCCAGCCAATAAATCGCCGGTTGCAGGATAAGAGAGGATCAAGCATCTTCGTCCCCTCTCCCACCCTCTCCCCAACCCCTCTCCCGCTAGTGTAGTGCGCCATTCTGTTTGGAACTTAAGCGGCGATTGCGCGCGTCGGGCGTCAAATCGATCGCGGCGCC
>NZ_FLUY01000174.1 GCF_900092655.1 Candidatus Thiosymbion oneisti | reverse complement strand
ACCCTGAGATATCCCCACATTATTTCTATCTAAGACAACAAGTTGTAGTGTGTAGTTACTGTCGATCTGGACATGCAT
>NZ_FLUY01000108.1 GCF_900092655.1 Candidatus Thiosymbion oneisti | reverse complement strand
CTATCTAGCCTGTGAAAACCGTTGGTTAGTGCAGATAACAACCGGAAACAGAACCACGGATGAACACGGATCGACACGG
>NZ_FLUY01001743.1 GCF_900092655.1 Candidatus Thiosymbion oneisti | reverse complement strand
CTCTTCGGCCAGATCAAGCGCCGTTTTGGTGGAACGTACACTGACCTTACGGCGTCCGCCCAAGGGTTCGGTGAGCATAAAGTTAACGGCTGTTC
>NZ_FLUY01000099.1 GCF_900092655.1 Candidatus Thiosymbion oneisti | reverse complement strand
ACCCTCTCCCGGCGGGAGAGGGGGCATAGTGGCCAGTGCCGTTGGTCATGTTCTAACTTAGATATTAACCACTACCCATGGAGCCAGGAGATAAGCCATGCAAATCGCCAATCCCATCTATGATGTCGTGTTCAAGTACCTGATGCAGAACAACGAAATCGCCACTCTGATACTCTCCACGATCCTGGAGCAAGAGATCCTTTCCCTGGATCTCCTACCCCAGGAAACCGCCGTGGCGCTGGAAAAGCGCACCTTCATCGTGTACCGGCTGGATTTCTCCGCCCTGATAAAAACCTCCGCCGGCGAAGAGAAACACGTGGTCATCGAGATCCAGAAGGCCAAATTCGCCGCCGACATCATGCGGTTCCGACGTTACCTGGGAGAACAGTACAAAAAAGCTTTTCCGGTCGAGGGCGAAAAGGCCCCGCAGGCAACCCCGATCATCAGCATCTATTTCCTCGGGTACAGGCTCGACCATGTGGCAGCCCCCGTCATCAAGGTCCTGCGACGTTATTACGACGCGGCCACCGGAGAGGAAATCCCGGACCGTGAGGAATTCATCGAGAGTCTTACCCACGACAGTTTCGTGATCCAGATCCCGCAGCTGGGGCCGGAGCGCAGAACGGCCACGGAAAGGCTCCTGGCCGTTTTCGACCAACACCGCAAAGTCGAGGGTGACCGGCACGTCCTGGACATCGATGAGGAAGCGTATCCCGAGGCCTACCGAAAGGTGGTGCGGTGGTTGAACGGCGCGGTTTCCGAGCCGCAAATCAGACGAACCATGGAGGTGGAGGATGAGATCCTGGCGGAACTGGAAGATATAGAGCGCCGGATGGTGGGGATGGAAAAGGCCCTTGAGGAGAAAGATCAGATCATTGGGGAAAAAGACAGGGCGCTGGCGGAAAAGGACCGGCTGATAGCCGAGCTGCGCGGTTCGCGATAGGCCCGCGTGGCACGGCGCAGTGTAACCATCCCTGGCTCGTTCCCACGCTCCGGAGACTGTGAAAGTATTGCTGGATTTTCAGAGCTTCAGGGGTGAGGTAATATCATTTCCAAAATTTATCCGAAATTTGCGTTCATTCGCGTTCATTTGCGGCAAAAAAGAATTCCCACCGCAAGAACCAAACCGCTGTTATCGGTACTTCGGCACTACTGTATTAGGCGGATAGAGCCAGCCAAGCTCGATCCGCTGGCGTTCGTTGAAGATTTGACCACATGGGACGCGGCTGATAGAAACGGCACCTGTCTTCCTCCGCAGGGTCTTCCAAAGGTGCCGTTCGTGATTTCCGGTCTTCCCCTTGCCGTTCGCATCCTACTCGCCGCGGCTGCGGGGGGCCTGGCAGTGCTCGCCTTCGCGCCCTTTTCCTTCTATCCCGTCGCTATTCTGTCCCTGGCCCTTTGCTACGCGCTGCTATCCGGATCGGGGCCGCGAGAAGGCTTGCTGATCGGCTGGGGGTTCGGGATCGGTCTGATGAGTTTCGGCATCTTTTGGATCCGCATCAGCACGCACGAGTACGGCAACATGGCCCCTTGGCTGGCCTATCTGTTGACCGCCTTGCTGATGGTCGTAGCGGCCTTCTACTATGGGATCGCCGGCGCCTTGACGGCCAGGCTCAGCGATGGCCTGCGCCTAAGTGGTCCCCTGCTGGCATTTCCCGCGGCCTGGGTCCTGACCGAGTGGCTGCGGGGCTGGCTCTTCACAGGTTTTCCCTGGCTTACCATCGGCTATACCCAGATCGACGCCCCGCTGGCAGGTCTGGCACCGATCGCAGGCGTGTACGGGATCAGTCTGGTGCTGGCCCTGTGCGCCGGGCTGCTCTGGTGCCTGATACGGCGGCGGGGGCGGGTCAGGTACGCCGCCCTCGCCGGGCTCGTCCTGAGCTGGCTCGCCGGCACCGCCCTCAAGGGCCTCGAGTGGACCGAGCCGGATGGTGCAGGCTTCCGGGCTACCGTGATGCAGGCCAATATCCCGCAGTCCCTGAAATGGGACCCGGACACGCGCATCGCCAGCCTGCGCGCCTATCTGGCGCTCACCCGCGAGCGCTGGGACAGCGACCTGATCCTGTGGCCGGAGACGGCGGTCCCGGACTTCCTGCATGAGGTACAGGATAGCTTCATCCAGCCACTGGCAGCGGAGGCGCGGGAACAGGGTACCGAGCTGGTGATCGGGATTCCGGTCATGGACCGCGAGGCGCGCCTTTACTTCAATGGTCTGATCAGTATCGGGACGGTCGAGGATGTCTATCGCAAGCGCCACCTGGTCCCCTTCGGTGAGTTCATCCCCTTCCGGGACTGGCTGGAACCCATCGCGCGGGTCTTCGAGGTCCCTATGTCGGACTTCACCGCAGGCGATGCCCCACGGCCGCTGCTGCGGGTGGGTGAGCACCTGGCCGGCGCCTCCATCTGCTACGAGGATGTCTTCCCCGCCGAGGTGATCGAGGCCCTGCCGGAGGCGGCCTACCTCATCAATGTCAGCAACGATGCCTGGTTCGGCGACTCCTTGGCGCCCCACCAGCATCTGGAGATGGCGCGTATGCGGGCCCTGGAGAACGAGCGTTGGCTCCTGCGATCCACCAACACCGGGATTTCCGCCATCCTCGACCACCGGGGACAGATCTTAGGTCGCGTACCCCTCTTCGAACGCGGCGCCTTTTCAGCCGAGATACAGCCGCGGCGAGGGGCGACGCCCTTCGTGTATCTGGGCAACCGGCTCGCCATCGGCCTTGCCTTTCTGATGTTGGCACTCTCGATTCCATACGCGCGCCGGTAGGAACCAACGGAGAGCCGCTGCGCAGCCGTGACAGAACCGCCAGGTCGTGTTGACAGTTAGCCCGCGGGTTGGACAAAGCGGAACCTGTCCCCCGGTGGGGGAGGGAGCTGGACCAAGCCCTGGAGGGGAAGGAATGACGATCATCATCGGGGTGAACCACGGATGAACACGGATCGACACGGATGAGGACGAATCCGTGTTTATCCGTGTCGATCCGTGGTTCAATACAGGGATATAGCGAGGAAGCGTAGGGTCCGCTGCGCGGACCTTCTACAAGGTCAACCCACCCTGGAACTTGCGATGGACGTGACCATTTTCGGCAGCGGCTATGTCGGCCTGGTGACCGGGGCCTGCCTGGCCGAAGTCGGTAACAAGGTGCTCTGCGTCGACATCGATCCCGCGAAGATCGCCGTGCTCGAGGGGGGTGGTATTCCCATCCACGAGCCGGGTCTCGAGGAATTGGTAAAGAAGAACCGTGACACGGGACGCCTGTCGTTCTCGACCGACGCGGCAGCCGGCGTTGCGCACGGGCTGTTTCAGTTCATCGCCGTCGGCACCCCGCCGGACGAAGACGGCTCCGCTGATCTGCGGCATGTGCTGACCGTCGCTCGGACCATCGGGGAGCACATGGATACCTATCGCATCCTGGTCGACAAATCCACGGTGCCGGTGGGTACCGCGGACAAGGTCGCCGAAACGGTCAGGGAAACCTTGGCCACACGCGGAGTGGACCTCGAGTTCGACGTCGTCTCCAATCCCGAATTCCTCAAGGAGGGAGCGGCGATCGAGGACTTCATGCGGCCGGACCGTATTATCGTCGGCACCGACAACCCGCGTACCGCCGAGCTCTTGCGTGCCCTCTATACCCCGTTCAACCGTAACCATGATCGGGTCATGCTGATGGACGTGCGCTCGGCGGAGCTCACCAAGTACGCCGCCAACGCCATGCTGGCGACCAAGATCAGCTTCATGAACGAGCTATCCAACATCGCCGAGGCGCTGGGCGCGGACATCGAAAAGGTCCGAATCGGCATCGGGTCCGACCCCCGTATCGGCTACCGGTTCATCTACCCCGGTTGCGGGTACGGCGGCTCCTGCTTCCCGAAGGACGTGCGCGCCCTGGAGCGGACGGCCCGGGCCATGGGATACGAGGCCCGGCTCCTGAACGCAGTGGAATCGATCAACCGACGCCAGCAAGGCGTCCTGTTCGAGAAAATCGCCGATCACTTCGCCGGCAGCTTAATGGGCCGCACGATCGCGCTCTGGGGACTGGCCTTCAAACCCAACACGGACGACATGCGCGAGGCCCCCAGCCGCAGGCTCATGGAGTCCCTCTGGGACGCCGGTGCCCGCGTTCGGGCCTTCGATCCGGTTGCAAGGGAGGAGGTCCTTCGAATCTATGGCGAGCGGGATGACCTGATCCTTACCCAAGACGCCATGTCCGCCGTGGAAGATGCGGATGCCTTGGTCATCGTCACCGAATGGACCGAGTTCCGCAGCCCGGACTTCGCGGCGATCGCGCGCAAGCTCAACCACCCCCTCCTCTTCGACGGCCGCAATATGTTCGACCCCAAGGTCGTTACCGCGGCGGGACTCACCTATTTCTCCATCGGCCGCCGACCGGCCGTACCGGCTACGTCCAGTGCACCTACGCGTATTTAGCACTCCGATGACTGGACCACCGTAGTAGCAACAGTATCTGCCCCTTGTCATAGGTATGCCCTCAATAATGGTCGTAGCTCGCGCCCCTAGAGCGCTGGCGAGGCAGGTTCTAAGGAAACAGTGTTTGAAGAGCTGTAAGACCTGGCAGGACTTGACCAGGTAACAAAAAGTGCTGCTCGTTCCTTGCTCTGCTTTTTACTGCCGGTGATTTGCAGCATTATGTGACCTGATGGTCTAACTGAGGTGATATATGATTACTTTGAAAAAATATAGAAAAAATTTTGATCAAAAGAGTATCGATTTAAAATTAAAGGCCCTATCAGAGCTTGTAGGATATCCTTTAGAGTATATTAGGCAAAGTCCGTACAACCCAGAATTGCTTCGAGGTAACATTGAGAATCCAATAGGATTTGCTCATATACCAATCGGGCTGGTCGGGCCGATTAATGTTGCAGGGGAAGTAGCTATAGGCTGTTTCCATGTGCCAATGGCTACAACAGAAGGTGCTTTGGTGGCGACATATGATCTAGGAGCTAAATTATTATATTCAATCCCTATCGAAGTGTCTACGGTAAAGAATGCGGTGCACATATCACCCATGTTCCTTCCTTCAAACCAGAATAACATAACCTCTTTTCATCAATTCATCATCGACCAGATGGACTCCATCAAGGCTATTGCAGAAGCCAATAGCAGCCACACGGCACTAATTGGCATTGACCAAGAAATCCTTGGCGACATGATTTTATTAAGGTTCAAATATGACACTTGCGATGCCCATGGTTTAAATATGATAAATCGCGCGACATTCAATGCTTGTCTGTATATTGAGCAACAAACTGGGGTTAGGTTTCACCATCGGTCACATTATAGTGGTGTTAAACACCACTCCCCATTGAATGAAAAGATTGGTTATGGATACCACGTAAAGGCATCTGTCAAGATTCCTGCATCTATACTCCGGCTGCTTCATGTTAATGCTGCAGATCTATACGATTTTTTTCAACGCTGCCTTATTAGTGCAAAACATGCCGGAATTCATTCAATGAATGTTCATGCCGCAAATGGCCTTGCTGCAATATTCCTTGCTTGCGGGCAGGATATGGCTGATATTAGTATGTGTCATGTCTGTAGGGACAGTTGTTCCATTGACGATAATGGATCCCTACATTGGGAGATCGAAATCCCGAATTTACTTATTGGTACGGTTGGAGGTGGCACTAGACTTGGAAGCCAGAAAGAGTGCCTCTCTATAATGGAGTGCTATGGTGAAGGAAAATCGCAGAAATTTGCTGAGGTCATTGCTGCGACCATTCTTGCTGGTGAATTCCCAACAGCTGCCGCAATTGTGAATCGTAGTTATGTCGATGCTCATAATAAATATGGAAGAAATAAGCACCAAAATAGAGCGTGAAGTTGCATTCCAATGCTATTAAACCGTCATTCCGCCAGGGATTAACGGAATCCAGTCATAGGGGTGTAAAAATTCTCACAATTTTCAAGGCTATCCGGTTCCGGCAATCCCGGTCAAACCAGCAGCATTTGCCTCAACTTAATGGTATTGAGGGTTAGCCCCCATGTCCGTACTCGCATTGGATTTTGACGGTGTCCTCTGCGACAGCGCCCGGGAGACCGGCATTACTGGCTGGAAGGCGGCGACGACCCTGTGGGAGGATATGGTAGAGGCAGTGCCGCCGCAGTCGCTCCTGGAGCATTATTGCCGCGCTCGACCGGTGATCGAAACGGGCTACCAGGCGATCCTGATGATGCGTCTACTCAAGGACGGGGAAGACCCGGAGGCGCTGCTCGAGACCTTTCCGCACCGGATCCATGAGGTGGTTGAAAGGTCCGGTACGGATACAGCAGGTCTGAAGCGACTGTACGGGGCGGTTCGCGACCGCTGGCTCCAAGCGGATCCGCAGGGATGGTTGGCGCTGAGCCCTCTGTACCCAGGGACGCGCCGCGTCTTGAACGCGCTCCCACCCGGAACCGACTGCTACATCGTCACCACCAAGCAAGAGCGGTTCGTCGCGCGGTTGCTGGAACACAAGGACGTGCGTTTCGATGCCGGGCATATCTTCGGTCTGGACCGCGGGATGTCGAAGGAGGCGGTAGTGCGCTATCTCATGGCACACTATCCTGGCCGCCCGATCCATCTGGTGGAAGACCGGCTGGCTACCTTGAAGCGATTTCTCGCCCGTCCGGACCTGGCGGTCGTCCGCCTGCACCTGGCCTGCTGGGGCTACAACACACAGGCCGAGCGCCGCGAGGCAATGGGCTTGAAAATCCACCTCCTGACGGCACTTAGCCTCCCAGAGCTCGCGAATACGGAGTACCACAGTGACCGCTGAACGACTTGTTTTGAATGCGCAGTTGGCACAGATGCTCAAGGGCGGCGTCATCATGGACGTGACCACGCCGGAGCAAGCCATCATCGCCGAGGAGGTGGGCGCCGTGGCCGTCATGGCCCTGGAGCGCGTGCCGGCGGACATCCGCAGCGAAGGCGGCGTGGCACGCATGTCCGACCCCGGCCTGATTCAGGCGATTCAGGCCGCCGTATCCATTCCTGTCATGGCCAAGGTGCGCATCGGACACTTCGTCGAGGCCCAGCTGCTCGAGGCGTTGAAGATCGACTATATCGACGAGAGCGAGGTGCTCACCCCGGCCGACGAGGAGAGCCACATCGACAAGACCCGGTTCTCCATCCCCTTCGTCTGCGGTGCCCGCAATCTGGGCGAGGCCTGCCGACGCATCGCCGAAGGGGCGGCGATGATCCGCACCAAGGGCGAAGCGGGCACCGGCAACGTAGTGGAGGCGGTGCGCCACATGCGCACCATGAATCGGGAGATCCGCACCCTCCACCACATGCCGCGGGAGGAGCTCACGGGTTTCTGCAAGGATCAGGGGCTCCCCTACGAGGTGGCGCTCAAGGTCCGGGAGGCCGGGCGGCTGCCGGTTGTGAACTTCGCCGCCGGCGGCATCGCCACACCGGCAGACGCCGCGCTGATGATACAGCTCGGCTGCGACGGCGTATTCGTCGGCTCGGGCATCTTCAAGTCGGGCGATCCCGCCCGCCGCGCCGCCGCCATCGTCCAGGCCACCACCTATGCCGACGACCCGGAAAAGATCCTGGAGGTATCCGCCGGCTTAGGCGAACCCATGGCCGGTATCGAGATCCCCAGTATCCCTAAGGAAGCGCGTCTGGCCGAGCGAGGCTGGTAACCAGTGCGAATGCGCACAAATACCGAAAACAAGAACCACGGATGAACACAGATAGACACGGATTGGTTCGTGTACTTGAAAATCACCGGGCCGAAACTCGGTGTGGTTCCGAAGTTCCGCAGGGCACGGCTGGAATGGAAACGGGTTGCATTGTAAATTCATCCGTGTCTATCGGTGTTAATCAGTGGTTCTATGCTGGATCGAAGAAGGTATGGCAGGAGCGCAAAAGCCCCTGTCCCGCCGGGAGAGGGGGTCAGAAACAGGAAATTCCTCCCTGTTTTCGTTAATTAGGCGCAGGTGTACCAGGGAATTCGCTCCATGTCGGGCATCATCGGGGTCCTCGCTCTGCAAGGGGGCGTGGTCGAACACTTGGCGCACCTCGCCGCCCTAGGCCTGCCGGCCAGGCGGGTGAGGCAGGCGGCGGACTTTGAGGGTCTGACCGGATTGATCCTGCCCGGCGGCGAGAGCACCTGCCTGAGCCGTCTGCTGCGCCGCTACGGGCTCGACCGCGAGATCGCAGCAGGCTTGCGGGCCGGACTCAAGCTCTGGGGCACCTGCGCCGGGGCTATCCTCCTAGCGCGGGAGGTGGTGGGCGAGACGGCAAGCTTGGGGCTTATGGATATCCGGGTCCAACGCAACGCCTTCGGCAGCCAGCTCGACAGCTTCAACCGCACCCTGCAGGTCCCGGCGGTCGCCCCCGAACCCATCCCGCTCACCTTCATTCGGGCCCCGAAGATCCTCCACCTCGGCACGGCCGTGTCGCCCCTGCTCGAGATCGACGACTATTGCGCCGCCGCGGAAGACCGCGACATCCTGGTCACCGTCTTCCATCCGGAGCTGACCCCGAGTCTCGCCTTCCACCGCTACTTCGCCGGCAAATGCGGAATCCCGCTCCCGCCCCGCGAAGACGCACCGGCGGACTGGCAAGCGGATTCCTGGGTTGACTACGCGCCTATTCCTTGTCACCCCAGGCATGCCGCAGGCGGTGCAGGACGCGGTCGATCCGCCGGATAACAAGGGTCGTGGGAAACTACGAATTACACGAATCCACGCGAATCTGTCGCCATCTGCTCCCGCAGGCTACGGGCAGACAGGTCAATTTTCCGCGGAGATGCGCGTGATTCGTAGTTTCTTGCGGTGAGAATAGAATATATCGCCGCTTCACCCAGCATCCGCCGCGGCATCGGCTTCGCCCAACTCGTCCTCCCAGTCGTCTTCTTCCTCGGGGGGGTTCCCGTCGAAGATTTTATTGCGGCGGTGCTGCAGGTAGGCATCGCGGGTGAAGGCGTAGGGATCGATGGCCGCCTCTTTCAGGAGGTCTCCGGCGGTCAATAGATCGGCCCGGGTGTCGGTGACGTCGAGGCCAGTCAGCCCCCAAGTAACAGGCCTATTATCGATATAAAATAATGGGTTGGCAGCGATGTCTCCGCCTAGCCCGATGGTGTCGCGTATGGTGCTGGGTCCTAAGAAGGGCAACACCAAATAGGAGCTGGAGTCGTCGCCCCAGTAACCGAAGGTCTGACCGAAATCTTCCTTGTAGCTCGGGAGCCCCATGTCGGTCGCTACATCGAAGAAGCCGAGTACGCCGATGGTGGTATTCACGGCCAGGCGCCCCAGATCCGATCCGGCCCGGGAAGGCTTGAACTGGAACAGATTGTTGAGCGCCGAGGTTACGTCCGCGAGGTTGTTGAAGAAGTTGGTGATGCCGCGGTCCACGGGCTCCGGCGTAATGGCCTTGTATCCCTTTGCAACGGGCTTCAAGATCGCATCGTCGACCACTTGATTGAATTTGTACATCGCACGGTTGTAAGACTCCATGGGATCCCTGGGGTCGGGGTCGCCGGGAACCGAGGCACAACCGCCGACCAGGACCAGCAGCAGGAGTAGACCGCTATTCCGAAGACCGTTCATGGACAAAGTATTTCCCCGACATTGTGTCTGTCATGTGGCGCCGGATAACGGCATGTTAGCACAACCTCATGGTTCCGAAGGCAAACAGCTGCTATCCTAATTTTGATCTTCCCTCCGTCCCGAACTAAGCGCTGTCAACGCGTCTCCGAAATCGGCGGCCGACCGCAGCCGAGTCCCCTGAGCGAGGGGAAAACCTTCAGCGACCGAAGATCGCTTTTATGATGGAAACTGCATTGAATTTCGAGAAAGTTTGGCAACTGTTCCAGGAAACAGACCGTAAGTTCCAGGATACGGACCGTAAGTTCCAGGATACGGACCGTAAGTTCCAGGATACGGACCGTAAGTTCCAAGAAACGGACCGTAAGTTCCAGGATACGGACCGTAAGTTCCAGGAAACGGACCGCATACTCCGGGAAACGGACAAGAAGATGAAGGCCCTGCAGGACCTGTTCGAGGGCCAGTGGGGCAAGCTGATGGAGAGCCTGGTGGAAGGAGATCTGGTTCACTTGTTGGGCAAGCGGGGAATCCAGGTCCAGGATACCTCGACCCGGCGCAAGGGATGTCGCAATGGGGAGAATTACGAGTTCGACATCATTGCGCACGATGGCGAGGAGATCGTCATCGTAGAGGTGAAGACGACCCTGCGGGTCGGCTTGGTCGACAAGTTCATCGAGCGCCTCCATCGAGCCAGGCACTACCTGCCCGAGTACAGCACCCATAAGGTGCTGGGTGCGGTGGCCTATCTGCGCGCGGAGCAAGCGAGCGACCAGTATGCGCAGAACCAGGGGTTATTCGTGATTCGGGCCACGGGCGACAGTGCCGCCATCGTCAATCCCGTGGGCTTCCAGCCCCGGCAGTTCGGATAGCGACAGCAGTTTCGGATGTTCCCCCTGCTTGCGGGAATGAATCGGATCTCAATCCCGTGCGCCCTTGCGGCTCGAAATCGAGTGGTTTGAAATCGGCTGCACGCGGTGGCTCCACAGGCGCTTGTGCTCCCGGCGGAATGACCAGGGTCCTTCGATGCCGGTAGGCCCGAGCCGAAAGCTAATGGCACCCGCACTCGCGGTGTCGAGCTGGGCGGCACCCTGGACCGCTACCCGCTCGCGCACCGCCGGGTTGGGCAGGCCGAAACGGTTCGCATAGCCGGCGGCATAGAGCACGAAGCGCGGCGCAACCGCTGCCAGAAAGGCAGTCCCTGTGGAGGTAGCACTGCCATGGTGGCCCGCTACCAGGATGGTGCTTGCGAGCCGCCCGTGTTGGGTCGCCACCAGCCCGTCTTCCACGCCGGCATCGATGTCCCCGGTCAGCAGAACACTGGAACCGGCGCCCGGTATGTTCACCCGCAGGACGCAGGAGCTAGGGTTGCCCTTGCGCCCGGCAGTAGCCGGGTAGAGGAGCTCGAAGTCCACCCCATCCCAGGTCCAGTCATTGCCGGCCAGGCAAGGACGCGCGCGCCCTCCCGGAAGCTCCCGCGGCTCCCCGCTGAGGATGCGGCCAATGGGGAGCTTGCCGTTCAGACCTGCGAATCCGCCCGCGTGATCCCGGTCCGCGTGGCTGATGATAAGGGTGTCGATGTGCCGCACGCCCTGCTGGCGGAGATAAGGGAGTACGACCGCGGTGCCGGTGTTGAAGCCGCTGGGAAACCGCGGGCCCGTGTCATAAACAAGGACATGGCGCCGGGTCCGAACGACGGCCGCAAGGCCCTGTCCCACGTCGAGCAGCGTAAACTCAGCGGTCCCCTCACCCGGCGCCGGCGGGCGGATCAGGGCCAACGGCAACAGGAACAGGGACCCAAGCCAGGCCCCGGGCAATCCCCGGGGAGCGAGCCACAGGAGCACCCCGATGAAGGCACCGACCCAGACCCAGACCGGACGCCGGGACACGGTCACCGCCGCCCAGTCCCAGCCGGAGACCGCCTCCAGCAGCTCGAATCCCCTCTCCAACAGCTGCGCTGTCAGGACCAGCGGCAGCTCCAACCCGAGTCCGGGTAACACGCCGAGCAGGCTCGCCGTCAGCACGACCGGCAGCAACACCAGGCTGAACAGGGGAACGGCAACCAGATTCACCAGCGGCGCGATCACGGGGGCACGGCCGAACAGGAGTAGCAACAGCGGCAACAGCCCCAGGGCCACGACCCACTGCGCCCGCCCCCAGTTGCGCCGGAACTTGTTCGTCCCGAGCCGCTGCCCGAAGGCGGCGAGCAGCACGGCCACGGCGGCGAAGGACAACCAAAAGCCGTAGGCAAGCACCGCCTGGGGGTCCAGGATCAGTACCCCCACCAGGGCCAGGACGATCCCGCTCGCCGGGCGCACGGTGCGGGAGGACAGCACCGCCCCCAGGATCACCGCCAGCATGATCAGGGCGCGCTGGGTGGAGACGGCGAATCCGGCTAAGGCGCTATAGGCAACCGCCCCGACCAAGGCGGCGATCGCGCCGGCCCGTGGGGCCGCGATCAGCAGGATCAGCCGGACACTGCGTGACCAGACCCAGCGGGACAGAAAGAACAAGAAGGCGGCCACCATACCCACGTGCAACCCGGAGATGGCGATCAGGTGATTGGTGCCCGTGCGCGTCAAGACCTCCCACTGCTCGGGCCCCAGCCCGGAACGGTCCCCCAGGACCAAGGCCTGCATCAGGGCCTCCCCGGTAGCGTCCGGTAGGATCTCCCGGATACGCTCACGCAACCCTTGGCGCCAGCGATCGATGACATAGATCCCAGGCCCGGCGTCCAGGCGCAGGTTCTCGCCCGCACCGCGGACGTATCCCGTGGCCTCGATACCCTGCTGGAACAGCCAGCGCTCGTAATCGAACCCGCCGGGATTGGCAAAGCCGTGGGGTAGTTTGAGGCGAGCGGTCAAGCGCCAGCGCTCACCGGCCCGGAGCGCCGGTACATCCCGGTACCAGTTCAGGCGCACCAGCCCCTCGAAGCCGATGGCCCGTCCATCCGCACGCGCGTACTCGACCTGGAACAGAAACCGCGCGCCGCCGTTGCCCGTTTCCCCCGGCAGGCCGGCAATCCTGCCGGTCAGCTCGAGATCCCGGCGCACCAGGGTCTCCGGAAAGGGCCCGCAGAGGACCTGGCAGACCTGAATCCAAGCCCACAGGAAACCGGCCAGGGCATAGGCGAAGGGCCGCAGCAACGGCCACCGCCAGGCCACCGCCACCGCGGGCACGGCAAGCAGGAGCGGAGACCACAAGGGCGGCAGAGATGGCAGTAGAAACAGGACGCCGACGCCGGATGCAAAGCCCAAACCGTTGGCGATCAGCCCTGGTTTTGAAGCGCGGAGTCGCAGCGGCCACAGAGCAGTCATCGAAAACAGGCTCTGCGTTTCTGCGGTTCATATGTGACTGGCAACCCCTTATTGTGTACCCGCCACTCATCGGTCTTGCGGAAAGCGGGAAGCGTCCAAAGCCACATGCCAGGCAATCATTTTACGATTGAGGTTGCAATATTCGGACTACCTGGATTCACGTCTAAGGTTCTGGTGAGTGGAACAACGATCAAATCCATATCTTCCATGGGAATCGCTCCAAGCAACGTCTGATCGCCCATAACCAAGGCACCGGCAAAACCGATCCGATTTTTAAATCTGATCTCAATCGGTCCGACATAGGGTACGAGTTTTCTTGTACCATCCGCTATGGTGACTTCCTTTTTATCGATCGCGTCTAATTTCAATTGGATTCTTATATGCTCCGGGATACAGAGATGGATAGCGCCGGTATCGGCTAATACCTCAGTTTCGATTGGTTCGATATCGGGTTTCCTCGGATTCCTAAGAGACAACTTAGCATTCACTAATCCCATCAGCGATTAACCCCTTGCAAATTCAGTTGTGTTGCACAATGCTAAACAGCCGCCGACCAAATAGGTCGGCTGGATTTTTCCGCTTTGTTTTTGGCTCTTTATTTCCGGACTGCTTTGGAGTGCGCCGGCAAAGCGGCGCGGCCGCGTCGAACCTCAGCCACCGGGGATACCAGCGGCGTTGGCCGGGAATCCGGGCCCTTCGGTTCCTCCCGCGCCGCGGCGACGGCGCTTTCCCCTGG
>NZ_FLUY01000175.1 GCF_900092655.1 Candidatus Thiosymbion oneisti | reverse complement strand
AACCGCGGCAAAGGGCTCATGGATTCCCTCCTCGGTCTGCTGCTGCGCTAACAGTCTGGAATCCATAAAGAGCCTTCCCTTATTTGTCAGATCACCGGTCAGGCAAGTCCCACAACTTCGGCCAGATCCCGGCGAAATCCAATCGATAAGAGTTCGATCTCGTCCTCCGGATTCAAGCAGATACGTGTCCAGAAAGCGCCGCTACGGCGGTAAAGTATGGCCTCGTGCGTTTTCGGATCCAGCAACAGGTATTCTTCCAGAGAATCCAGGGTCTGGTAATTGACCCGTTTTTCACCGTCGTCGATAGCGGCCGTCCGAGGTGACAGGACCTCCACGATCAGTTTGGGGTCCGTCTCGAAGTAATCGTCGGCATCCGCCGTCAACGGATTGCAGCACAGCAGGATGTCCGGATAGTAGAAGCGGTTCGCGCGCTCTATGCGAACCTTCATGTCGAATTGGAAGATCCGGCACGGGGAACCTGTAAGGTGGTTGCCGAACAAACGTGCCACGCGCGTCGCGAGCAGATTGTGCGCCCGCGAGCCACCGGCCATTGCCACCAATTCACCGTCGAGGTACTCGTGACGCCGTTCGGCATCCCGTTCGATTTCCAGATATTCGTCCGTCGTCAGACGGTTGACGGGGGTAGCGAGCGACATGGCAGGCGCACCGGCATGATTTGCATTACGTAAACGCTATTCCTCGTTGAAAACCAGGTCAACCCCTGAGATATCCCCACATTATTTCTATCTAAGACAACAAGTTGTAGTGTGTAGTTACTGTCGATCTGGACATGCAT
>NZ_FLUY01001148.1 GCF_900092655.1 Candidatus Thiosymbion oneisti | reverse complement strand
CTGGATTCCGGCAATCCCTGCCGGAATGACGAGGGAGGGGTTGGCAGACTTCAGCATTTAGAATTTATCCACTACCCG
>NZ_FLUY01000448.1 GCF_900092655.1 Candidatus Thiosymbion oneisti | reverse complement strand
TGGTTATTGCTGGGTTTTGGCCATCCCTGGCCGCAACCCAGCCTACGGCCTACGGTCCCTTTTTAGACAGTCTCTTACGCCCGCCGGGCTCGGCACCGGCGAAGCCCATACGCAGTAGGCGCTGGTGGCCGGTGCCGGCTGGCTCGCCGTTAACTTCCGGGAGCTGCCGCCAATGCCAGGGTAAGACGATACGCCCGTCGCCCTCCGTGCCTGCGAGGCCATAGGCGCTGAGCTCCTCCAGACGCTCACGGATTCGCCGCTTGAATCGCTGCAAATCCTGGTCGTTATGGTCGTAGAGCTGGTAGCGGTCCCAGAGATCACGCACGGCCTGGGCCGTGCGCTGATCGCCCCACCACAGGCTGAGCAGCTGGCGCTCAATGGCCTGTTCGTGGTCGGCACCGCCGTCCTCCCAGCGTGTGCCGGGGGTGGTGTGTGCAGCTGCTCCAGGTTTGCGGTGTTGGCGGCGAGACGGGTCTCCCAGAAATCGAGTGCGGTCTTCAAACAGCGGTCGGCCTTACTGCTGGGGCCGTCTTCCCGCACCCAGCGGGCGAGATCAGCAAGCAAACCCCGGCGCTCGCCGTCACTGAAGCGGATGCCGTCGGCACCCCTGTAGCCGGCCGTCGGTGCCGGCAGTCGCCAGGCCGGTGGCAGCCCGAGTGCCTGATAGAGATCACGGGCCTGGGCCAGGGTCACCGGTAGGCGCGGCAGGGCACAGGCGGTGGCCCACAGGCGTGTCTCCAGATCCGTGATCGGCAGCGGGTCGCTCAGCGGTCCGGGTGTCTCGCGTCCCGCCGGCCAGGCGGGGAGCCCAGCGGGGGCGATGCAGGTGAGGCCGAGGCGGGCGGCCAGATCCGGGAGGTCGAGCTCCGGCGGGGAGAAATCCACCAGGCACAGGCGCGGCCAGGTCCGCAGCTCACGCAGGGCGTGCTCCAGCCCCGCTGCTTGGTCACTCTCGGTGCCGTCCAGGGTGTGGGCGATCCCGGTGCCGTCGGTGAACAGGGCAACCAGGGCCTGCCGGGTGGCGGCCTCGAGATCGAATGGTGAGGCCTGCTCGCGGGTAGCGAAGCGGAGCTTGACGGGTAGGTAGGGCCGGGAAGGTCGCGCGGCGTACCCGCAACCCGGCACGCGTGAGCTCACGCGCTATCTGATCGGCTAGGGCGACGGCCTCGCGGGTGCGCAGGCGGCTGTCGAGCCAGAGTCAGACCTCACGCTCGTAGCGGGCGCGGGCGAAGTGCAGCTCGGGAAAGCCGGCCTCGGCACTGCCGCGCACGGTGGCGGGCACATCGCCCACGGGCGGTGTTTCCTCCGCTTTTTCCTCTTCTACCAGCGGTAGCTGGCGGCGAAATTCACGGCGTATGAGATAGCGTTGCTCCGCGTCCTTGGCCAGTAAGGCGACCAGGAGCTCGCGGGCGGCGGTCCATTCCAGCCGACGACCGGGGGCGAAGATCCGGGCGATGCGTTCGTAATCCAGCGGCAACACGGGTAGGCCCAGGTCGGGTAGGCGCCTGAGGAGCTGTGCCAGACGCGGGTCGTCGCCGGGGGTCACGGGTGCCAGCATAGCGGATCGATTGTTTTTCTAGCCTTGCTGCTCGTTCCCACGCGCCGCGTGGGAACGCAGAAGCTCCGCGCCGCGGAGTGTCTCGGAAACTCGTAGCCGCTGCTGCA
>NZ_FLUY01000502.1 GCF_900092655.1 Candidatus Thiosymbion oneisti | reverse complement strand
TCACTCCCTCTCCCTCCGGGAGAGGGCCGGGGTGAGGGGGAAATTCAAAAGCTCGGATTGTGCCGTGTGGCAGTATACCAAGGCGCTCGGAAACCGCGTTTTGCGAGCAGCGCCAAACTTGGTCACGATCAGCGTTCGGTCAGGGCGATACGGGCGTTGTACCAGTTCATGAACGCCGAGATCGACAGACTGACGACCAGATAGACGGCCATGGTCGTGGCGATGATCTCGATGGCCTGACCGGTGATGCTCACCGAGGTTCCGGCAAAGACGTTGACCAAGTCGGGATAGCCGATCGCCGTAGCCAGGGATGAGTTCTTCAACAGATTCAGATATTGGCTCGTCAGCGGCGGGATGATGACACGCAGGGCCTGGGGGATCAGCACCAATCGCAGGCGCTGTGACCGGTTCAGGCCCAACGCGGACGCCGCTTCGGTCTGGCCATGGGGGACCGATTGGATACCGGCGCGTACAATCTCGGCGATGAAGGCCGCGGTGTAGATCGTCAGGGCGATGAGCAGGGCCGTGAGCTCGGGGATGATGGTCAGACCACCCTGAAAATTGAAGCCCCGCAAGGCCGGGAACTCCCAGGAGAGGGGCTGGCCGGCGACGAAGAACGCGACGCCCGGCAGCCCGATCAGGACCAACAGCGCATAGCGGATCGTCGGCAGTGGTCGCCCGGTGCGTTTGCGGTGACGGCGTGACCAAAGTACAAGCAACAGCACCATGGTTACTGCCAGCACCGCCGCACCCAACACCAACCCTGTACCCTCCAGCAACAACGGTCGTGGGACAAAGAGCCCGCGCTGATTCAGAAAGACCGCCTCCCCCAAGGACAGGCTCGTGCGCGGATGGGGCAAGGCGGTCAGGACCGACACATACCAGAAAAAGACCTGGAGCAGCAGCGGGACGTTGCGAAAGGTCTCGATATAAACCGTGGCAAGGCGCGCAATCAGCCAATTACGGGACAGGCGGGCGATGCCGATCAGGAACCCGAGCAGAGTCGCAAGGACGATGCCGAGCGCCGAGATCAACAGGGTATTCAGGAGTCCGACCACAAAGACCCGCCCGAAGCTGGAGGTCTCGGTATAGGGGATCAGGGTCTGGTTGATACCGAACCCGGACGCTTGAGCGAGGAAACCGAAGCCGGTCTCTATACCTCGGCTCTCCAGGTTAGCGAGGGTATTAAAGACCAGAAAGACCAACAAGCCCACGACCGCGGCCAGGAACAGGGCCTGGACCAGCAGGGCGCGGACCGATTCGTCACCCAAGCGGGCAAGCCGTGGGAAGGACATCCTTACCTTATTCATTCCTCGCACATTAGAGAGGAATCCCCGGTTTCGATTCCCTCTCCTCAACCCCTCTCCCGAAGAGGGTATCGCAAAAACGGTGGCGTTAGCTGCCAGTCTGTGAAGTTTAAACCACAGAGGACACAGAGAACACGGAGAATTGGTCTGTACCTTTCTCTGTGTCCTCTGTGGTTCGAAAGGACTTTTGCGGATACCTTCCCGAAGGGAGGGTGTCGCAACAGCCCCGCTCCCGGTCTCTGGTTCCCAGGCAGCGCATGGGAACGAGAAAACTAAGCATGACTGATGACCATTTGGACCGGCAACTCGGCATTCAAGTTCTACCCGATAACCAGAAGAGCCGACAACATGTCGGCGGTCCCAGGGGCCGACAGGATGTCGGCGGTCCCGGGCCGGCTGGG
>NZ_FLUY01000486.1 GCF_900092655.1 Candidatus Thiosymbion oneisti | reverse complement strand
CCAGCTGTGGTTATTGCTGGGTTTTGGCCGTCCCTGGCCGCAACCCAGCCTACGGCCTACGGTCCCTTTTTAGACAGTCTCTCTTTGGGAACGGGGAAGCTCCGCGCTGCGGAGAGCATCGGGCCGGTGTCCAGCATTCGTATACACGGGACTCAAACCTGCCGGCTATCCGGCGTTATCCGGCGCGGCCCGAGAAGGCGTCTGCTCTGAGCGTTGCCGACAGCTGGTGATGGGGTCCGTAAGCCGTCTGAAAGACGGCGGTCCCAGCCGGACTCGCGT
>NZ_FLUY01001397.1 GCF_900092655.1 Candidatus Thiosymbion oneisti | reverse complement strand
AAACATTATCCTGGAATGATTTAGGACTTTCAGTCCAGGGGGCAACCTATGCACTTTAGTGCATAGTGGTTGAGTGAACAATCGGGGCTGTTGAGCGTACCAGTGTTAGAACTTTACCAGGGGTTAAAGCAGTACTTCCATTTTTATAATCACGAACGCCCACACAGCGCATTAGACGGGCTCACACCAGCACACGTTCATGTTCGTACTGAACAGGGGGTAATCTAAACGCGTGATCAAATGCTGACATGCAATGGAAAGGCGCATTATGGTGTCACATGAGTACTTATTCTTTGTCTATGCTGATTGAAAATACAGCTTGACTGACAGGGTGATCATCTATTCAGATTCATCTGAAATAAGATTCTCAAGAACCGTTCTCCGTTCTTAACTTATTTTTGGTTTCTAACTGTCCAACGGTTGGGGTCCACCTCAAAAATCGCCGAGCTGAGTGGTGTCAGCCGCCCCACGATCAATCAACTGTTCTTGAAGTTACGCCTCATTGAGGAAAAAGACGGCACCAAGAGCTTTGAGATCGCCGCCACCTTCAGCAATAGCGAGGCCGGTTTCTGGGAAGTGGTGCCGAAAAAAGAGACCGAGTTAACCTTCGACAACATGGTGGTGGGTTACCAAAAGGCCGGCGATAAGCTGCTGAAGGTCACCTGTTCCAGCCACCAGCTCAAGATCGGTGACGAGGTGCAGGTGACCGGCACCCGAGAATATGACGGGCTCTATCCGGTCAAGGCCGTGGATGAGGTCAATGATGCTTTCACCATCGACCTGGGCTATCAACCCGGCGAGGCCGTGGACCTCAAGGCCAAAAAGCGGCGTGGGATATGCTTTGGGGGCAGCGCGGATTACCTGCGTACCGGTACCCTCGAACTGCCCCCCTTCGCCGTCGATACCGATGGTGGCCGCATCGTCTCCGCCTGGGTGTGGTTGGAGAGCGCGCAGAGCCAGGCGCAACTGATTGTCGGTCAGGACGACCAGGCCATCGAGCTCGGGGTCGATACCGATAACAAGGTGCAACTGAAGATACACTGCGACGACAACAGCACCCATGACGTGAAAGACCCGGATGCCTTGCCGCTGAAAACCTGGGTGCACTATGCCGGGACGGTCGAGTTGTCGGGTCCCGGATGATTACGCGGAATTTTTTTGAAGAGATGGGGTTGCTGTGAGTACCACTGTTTGAGCGTCTGGAGAGGTGTTTTATGATGCAGGTTT
>NZ_FLUY01000112.1 GCF_900092655.1 Candidatus Thiosymbion oneisti | reverse complement strand
AATCCTCATGAAAATCAAGCACATCAGGCCCATGCAGCAGCGGCTACGAGTTTCCGAGACACTCCGCGGCGCGGAGCTTCTGCGTTCCCA
>NZ_FLUY01001187.1 GCF_900092655.1 Candidatus Thiosymbion oneisti | reverse complement strand
GGCTCTTTATGGATTCCAGACTGGTTAGGATATTTTGCGCAAATTTGCCTTCTCAGCAAGCCAGAGGGGCGTCGTATAACTTGCTGTT
>NZ_FLUY01000630.1 GCF_900092655.1 Candidatus Thiosymbion oneisti | reverse complement strand
GTGTAGTTACTGTCGATCTGGACATGCATAGGGTATTGTGGCCCCTGGAAAGTCACCCAACTCCCCAGGAGCCCCCCATGCCTGTCAGTACAATTTTACATCACTGCCTGGAACCGTTGTTGCACCACCACCACCGCCGACGCTTGGCGACGCTGTTGGCGGCCGTGGTATCGTGCCTGAGCGGGCCACGGTTGTCACTGACCGATCTGGGGCGCCGCTTCGCGGGTGAGGCGAGGTTACGCCATAAGATCAAACGCTCCGACCGTCTGCTTGGTAACCGCCACCTGCAAGGTGAAGTCCGGTCGATCTACGCGGTGCTGTGTCGGGTAACGTTGGCGCGCCTTGCCGAGCCCTTGGTCCTGATTGACTGGTCAGATTTGAAGGCCGATCAATCGTTGCATTTGC
>NZ_FLUY01000172.1 GCF_900092655.1 Candidatus Thiosymbion oneisti | reverse complement strand
TCATCCGGCCCACTGAGCATCGACCACCGCATTGACGCTTGGCGGAATAGAAAATAGTTAGTAAAAATAGAGGCTTAAGTCTTACCCGGCCGGTTGCGCGATGGCCTGGGCATTCCTTGCTGCTTTTCGCCGGGCGCAGTAACCCTTGAACGCGCCCACGCCAAGCCGGTTGATCACCCGCAGGAAGTTGTC
>NZ_FLUY01000573.1 GCF_900092655.1 Candidatus Thiosymbion oneisti | reverse complement strand
AGCGTTACCGGTCGGCAAAGTAAGAAAAGAAACGACGAATCACGCGAATCCTCACGAAATTGTCATCCCGAACCGAAGGGAGGGATCTTGTTCGCGCCGATTCGCGCGCTTCG
>NZ_FLUY01000404.1 GCF_900092655.1 Candidatus Thiosymbion oneisti | reverse complement strand
TGCTTTGAACTCCACCGTTTTGCCATCCCTGGCCCTGGATTCCGGCAATCCCTGCCGGAATGACGAGGGAGGGGTTGACAGACTTCAGCATTTAGAATTTATCCACTACCCATTATCCTACGCCTGCTGGGTTACGGCGCGTTTGACCTTGCTGGCACACGCCAACATCGTAACACGCGCCTAACCCAGCCTACTCTACTTGGTTGGTAGCCGACGGCTGGTAGCAGGTAGCAGCTGGCATGTGCCGAGGATAACCCACTGTAGTATCCTGCAACCTAAAAACCAACGACCTACCGCAACCCGCCTCTGGAATGCACTGGTGAAGGAACTCAAGAACGATACCTTGCTGCGCGCCCTGCTGCGCCGGCACGTGGATTACACGCCGGTGTGGATCATGCGTCAGGCGGGGCGTTATCTACCCGAGTATCGGGCCACGCGCGCCCGTGCCGGCAGCTTTTTGGCGCTGTGCCGAAACCCGGAGCTGGCCTGCGAGGTGACCCTGCAGCCCCTGGAGCGGTTTCCCTTGGACGCGGCCATCCTGTTCTCCGACATCCTGACGATCCCAGATGCCATGGGGCTCGGGCTCTATTTCAGCGAGGGGGAGGGTCCCGGTTTCGAGCGCCCGGTTCGTGACGCCGCCGAGGTGCAACGCTTGGCGGTCCCCGACATGGAGGACGCGCTGGGCTATGTGATGGATGCGGTGGGTATGATTCGGCGTGAGTTGGATGGCCGGGTACCCCTGATCGGCTTCTCGGGCAGCCCTTGGACCCTAGCGGTCTATATGGTGGAGGGTGGTGGCACCAAGGGTTTTGCTCGCTCCAAGGCCATGCTGTTCGATCGTCCCGAGCTGATGCACGTCTTGCTGACTAAGCTCTCCGAGGCGGTTACCGCCTATCTCAATGCCCAGGTGGCGCGCGGCGCCCAGGCCCTGATGATCTTCGACACCTGGGGGGGGGTGCTGACCCCGCGTGCTTATCGGGAATTCTCGCTCGCTTACATGACCCGCATCATCGCCGGGCTCACCCGCGAGGCGGAGGGACGGCGGGTCCCGATCATCCTCTTTACCAAGGGTGGCGGCCACTGGCTGGACCGGATGGCGGAAAGCGGCTGCGACGCCCTCGGGGTGGACTGGACCCTGGATCTGGCCGACGCTCGGCAACTGGTAGGGGAGCGGGTGGCCCTGCAGGGCAATCTGGACCCCAGTATCCTCTATGCCTCACCGGGACGTATCCGGGGAGAAGTCGGGCGGGTGCTCGCGAGCTACGGCCAGGGCCTCGGGCATGTCTTTAACCTCGGCCACGGAATCCACCCGGACGTAGATCCCGACCAGGTCGCCGTCATGGTGGATGCGGTCCATACGCTCAGCCCCCGGTTTCATGGGGCTGCTATCCGCGACTTGCGGACTAATCCCGGCAAATCCCCTTCTTGATCGGTGGATTACGCGAATTTCACGGATTATCCTGGTGCGGCTCGCTGTGTTGCCACACCATCGATGCGGTTCGCCGCGGGCGTCCCTGCCCGCCGGCTCACCACATCCTACATTCCCGGTGCGGCCGTAGGTGCGGCGAGCGCGGCGAACCGTATCGATTAGTCTGAAATGTCGATGTTTCGCTGTCTTCTGGTATCCATGTCCGTGCTCGCAAGCCCGACCTTTGGCGCTACCGCCACCGAGGTCTTCCATCGGGGGGCCGGGTTCGATGTCTACCGGTTGGATAGCGGGGAAGAGCAGCGACTGGAGTTTTTCTGGAAACGCAAGGACGGTACGCCTTACGGCAGCATCCACGCCCTGCGCCGTGCCTTGGCGACCGAGGGTCGAAAGTTGATTTTCGCGGTCAACGGCGGGATCTATTCGGAGCAGTTCACGCCACTCGGTTTGTATATCGAGAACGGAAAACGCTACTACCAGCTCACGCGAGGCGGGGGTGGGGGGAATTTCTTTCTGCTGCCCAACGGCGTCTTCTACATCACTGAGAAGGGGGCACGCGTCGTCGAGACTAAGGATTACCAACCCCAAGACCGGGTTATCAACGCCATCCAGTCAGGGCCTATGTTGGTAATCAACGGACGCCTGCATCCCCGTTTCATCGAGGGCTACCACAGCAAGTACATTCGCAATGGGGTGGGTATCGACCGGGAAGGTCGTGTGATCTTCGCCATCTCCGACGAGCCGGTGAATTTCCACGCTTTCGGCACCCTGTTCAAGGACCGGCTCCAGTGCCCCAATGCACTTTATTTGGACGGAAACATCTCCGCGATGTATGCGCCCGAACTCCACCGTTACGGCGGCTGGCTATGGCGCCGGTTCGTGACCATGATCGGGATAACCTCCGAGGCATCCGATGCGGTGGAGCCTTAGAGGCTGTCTAAAAACTAACCCATTGATTTTCATCTGGCATTGATTTTCGGCTGGCTCCCCAGGCTCCAGCGTGGGAGCAGAC
>NZ_FLUY01000316.1 GCF_900092655.1 Candidatus Thiosymbion oneisti | reverse complement strand
GTCCCGGATGATTACGCGGAATTTTATTGAACAATCGGGGCTGTTGAGCGTACCAGTGTTTGAGCGTTTGTAGGGGTGTTTTGTGGTGCAAGTTTTTTTGCGGGATGTTGTGATTATACAGGTGGACGAAGCGTATGAGGGTTGCCTGGAGAGAAGCGGCGGATTCGAAGCGATTGGAG
>NZ_FLUY01000116.1 GCF_900092655.1 Candidatus Thiosymbion oneisti | reverse complement strand
AAGTTTTGTAGGTCGGGTTAGGCGCGCCTTGCGATGCGGGCGTGGACAACCGAGGCTGAACGCGCCGTAACCCGACATCCCAGGCTGGCTCCCAT
>NZ_FLUY01000403.1 GCF_900092655.1 Candidatus Thiosymbion oneisti | reverse complement strand
CCTCCGTCGGGACCAGGTCTGCTCCCACGCTGGAGCCTGGGGAGCCAGCCGAAAATCAATGCCAGATGAAAATCAATGGGTTAGTTTTTAGAC
>NZ_FLUY01001873.1 GCF_900092655.1 Candidatus Thiosymbion oneisti | reverse complement strand
TTCACCGTGTATCGGCTGGATTTTTCCGCCCGGATAAAGACCCAGGACGGCGCGATCAAACAGGTCATCATCGAGATCCAAAAGGCCAAGTTCGCCGCCGACATCATGCGCTTTCG
>NZ_FLUY01000285.1 GCF_900092655.1 Candidatus Thiosymbion oneisti | reverse complement strand
TCAATGGGTCGCCGATGAGCATAACGCCCTCCTGGCCGACTGACACCGAAGGGGATTTTTGTGGGGATACTTCAGGGACAGACCTCGTTTAATGTCAAGATCAGTGCAAATATAGCCTAACACGGCACTAAACCCGACGGACTAAAGTGCGGGTGCACTTTGGGCCGCAGGTTAGTTCGGCGTTATGTCACTCAATTCACACCGCGCTATGAAGAAATCTAATTTAGGGATTTATCATAAGAGTATGAAAACCTCCCTTGAACACCTGCCAGATCAAAAACAGCAGGAATTACAAAGAGCTATCGAGATCATTCGAGAAGAAGTTGATCTTGATATGCTCATTTTATTTGGGAGTTATGCTCGTGGTGACTGGGTAGAAGACCTCGACCCGGAAACCCTTCTCTATCGTTATCAAAGCGATTTTGATCTTCTTGTTATTACCGAAACACCGCGCCAAGCCAGCAGGATTGAGCAAAATAATCAACTTGCTCAACGTTTGATCAAAACCATCCATCGAACTCCAATCAGTCTAATTGCCGAAGACATCCAATTTGTAAATCGGCGGCTCAAGAAAAGCCAGTATTTCTATATTGATATTTTAAGGGAAGGTATTCTTCTATTTAATTCAGGTAAGTTTGAATTGGCGGAGCCAAAAGAAATCACAGATCTAGAAAGACAAAATCTTGCAAAACAAGATTTTGAGTATTGGTTTAATAGTGCCCAAGATTTCTTTGATACGTATCAGTTCAACTTCAATAGGCAAAAGTATAGCTTGGCAGCCTTTGAGCTTCACCAGGTAACAGAGAAACTTTACGGAACAGTTCTACTCGTGTTTACTCGATACAAACCAAGTACCCATGATTTAGAAAAGCTTGGTCAAAGAGTGGGAAGCATTGAGCCTAGGTTCTTGTCAGTATTTCCAAAAGCCACAGAGGAAGAAGAAGAGTGCTTTAAGTTACTCCGAAAAGCCTACGTGGATGCTCGCTATAAACCGAGTTATACAATTACAAAAGAGCAATTGGAGTGGCTAGCTGGGTGTGTAAGCCGGTTGAAAGAGTTAACAGAAAAATTGTGCAGAGAAAAAATTAAAAGTTTTAGCCAAATCTAAACAAGGCATAACCAAAGAGTCAAGCGAGGAAAAGGGGCCAGGCTCAATTGATGGGTCGTTTTTCACAGCTCATTCGCCTAACATTTGGCTGCAAGCGACCCAATGCCCCGGTCCAGCTCCTCAGCGACTTTCAAGCTCAGTGCCACGCGGCATTGGGCGCCTGAGCCCAAACGTTATGCTTGTAATTTGACATCACCTCCATCATAATCAAAGTTCTTACCAATCGTCTTACCGGAGTTAATACTTATGATGGCGGCGACTGTTAGACTGTCCAGCAAAGGACAAATTGTCATACCTAAAGAAGTGCGGGACTCACTACACTGGGGTGTAGGTGTTGAACTGACATTGGTGACAACAAAGCATGGTGTCATGTTACAGACTAAGGCACCTCAAACACACAAAATTCCAGCGAAATCCCTGCGGGGGTTCTTACAACATACAAGTGAGCCTGTTCCAACTGAGACACTATGCAAACCCGTCGAGTATACGAATGATCGCATTTGATACTAATCTATTGGTGCGCCTTGCGGTCAATGATGATGAGTGCCAAGCAGATATAGCTGAACAGTTCATTAATAGTGGTGAAGTTTTTATTTCAAGAACCGTGCTACTGGAGACCGAGTGGGTTCTTCACTCGGTTTATAAGAAAAGCCGCAATGACATTGCGTCATTCTTCGAGAATACCCTGGTAACTGAAAACCTTGTCATAGAGAACTCGACAGAAATTGGACAAGCCCTCGAATGGTACAAGTTGGGGGCAGATTTTGCAGATGCCATGCATCTATGTATTTGCGGGGAGAGCTTACTTCATACCTTTGACGTGGAGTTCTGCAAGGCAGCCAGTAAATTAGGCATAACTCCCGCTTTCAAGGTATTAAAATAGAAAGCATAACAAAAAAATCCAGCGGCCCCAAAAATGCGGCGCTCGTTTCGTGGTGAATTCAAGCTCAGTGGTGCCGCGTTTTGGGCCCCTGATTTTTGGCGTTAGTCCTCGTATAAAAGGCATCGCAATGGAAGTCAAATTAAGCAAGCAGCAAAAAGTCACTGTAAACAGTGCGGAAGACATTTATCTGATCATGCGCCAGATTCTCCGTAGAGAGAATAAAATTGGTAATGGTTATTTCAATAGAAATACGGTATTCGAATACCTTGAGCGGAAATGGGTCCGGAAATGGGGTCAGGTCTTGATCCGTGATCCTTGAAGGCACAGGTCAAGACTTGACCCCTTTCCCGTGGTGCTAAGCCCCACGGTTATCCGCACCCTCACCCTTTGTCAAACACGAAGAAAAACGTCATGTCAGAAACGATGTTTCAAGCCTACGCATCTTTGGAACCCGGAGGGCGTTTGCAAGATTGGGAATATGAACCGGCACCATTAGGAAAAGAAGAGGTCGAGATTCGGATCACCCATAATGGGTTGTGCCATACCGATATTCACATGCGCGATAACGACTGGGGTATCAGTACCTATCCCCTGGTGCCGGGCCACGAAGTCGTGGGTGTGGTGACGCAAACAGGAAAGGATATCACTTCCCTGGCGGTTGGCGACCGTGTAGGCTTCGGCTGGATCAGAGATGCCTGCCGGCAGTGCGATCATTGTATACAAGGCGAAGAAAATATCTGTCATAACGGTTATACCGGGCTTATCCTAGGGCATCATGGCGGTTTTGCGGACAAGCTTCGTGCGCCGGCTGACTTTGCCTATAAGATCCCCGATAGATTGGATTCCGCTGCCGCCGCGCCGCTGTTATGCGCGGGAATTACCGTTTATACGCCGCTGCGTACATATGTGACCCGGCCCGCGATGAAGGTAGGTGTGATCGGTATCGGCGGTTTGGGACACATAGCGGTCAAGTATGCCAAGGCCATGGGGGCGGAGGTCACGGTCTTTTCAACCTCGCCCGATAAGGAAGCCGAAACAAAGGAATTCGGTGCCCATCATTTCCAGATTTGGGAAAATGCGGATGAGATGAAAAAGGCCCATAGTAGCCAGGATCTCATCATCAACACCGCTCCTGCAGCTACCGATTTCGAAACCGCGCTGAATCTACTCGGCAACAACGGTACCTTGTGTATCGTCGGGCTGCCGACTTGTTCGGTCGAGGTTCCGGTAACATCGCTGGTATTCGGACAAAAGGCGGTTGTCGGTAGTGTCGTGGGTGGACGGAGATTCATGCGGGAAATGCTGAACTTCTCGGCGGTCCACAATATCACGCCCATGGTCGAGACGATGCCGTTGAGCCAAGTGAATGAGGCAATGGATAAGGTAGCAGCAAACAAGGCCCGCTATCGTATCGTGTTGACCGCCTGACTCATGGCCGGGAGACCACGGGTAAGTAAATCACCTGTGGCCGTCAGGCCGAAAATTCAGGGTATTGGGTACCTGTTTGCGTGCGGGACGCCCAGGCAGGCGGGCTATTTTTGGCCCCTGTGCCCAATCTACCCGACTCGATTCCAGGCCAAGATCTTGTTTCAGCAGTGAGTATTATTCGGTGGTCCTGCTGCGGAAGGGCCGTCGCGGCAAACCGGCAACGCCCTGACGGCCCTTGGTTTCGGGTTTCTTGGGCGTCGTTTGGGCTTAGAGGCTGTCTAAAAATTAAGACGCTGATTTTAGGGCATAAAATCTGTAATTTCGCGCTCGTTCCCACGCTCCAGCGTGGGAACGCCGTCTGGTCCGCTCCCGCGGACTCAGCTCCTGTGCTGATCAGCATTGGCTGTTAGCCTACCGAGGCGCTTAATCGACGCTGGAGCGTCGGGATTTGCTCCCACGCTGGAGCGTGGGGAGCCAGCCGA
>NZ_FLUY01000117.1 GCF_900092655.1 Candidatus Thiosymbion oneisti | reverse complement strand
TAGTTTCGCTCGATATTGCTAGTCCCCGCACTGGAGCGTGTGAACCAAGCGTGTGAGCCAGCAGATACTATGAACTTGCAACATCGGTCGAAACTAGGTACTAGGACCGCACACGAGGTTTCCAGCCTGCATCAGACCTGAGCGGGCCACTCTCGTGATGTCCAAGCAGAAGACCGGATTCCGCCACGGCACGCCCCATGCGTTGGGGGTGCTCCTGATCAACCTGGGCACACCGGACGCCCCGACGGTGCCCGCGGTGCGGCGCTACCTGGCCGAGTTCTTGAGTGATCCGCGGGTGATCGAACTGCCCCGGGCCCTGTGGTGGCCGATCCTGCACGGCATCATACTGCGCCTGCGCCCACGGCGATCCGCCCGGTCCTACCGCGCCCTGTGGACGGACCAGGGCTCGCCGCTGCTAGTCATCGCCCGGCGCCAAGCCGGGGCCCTTCAGGAACGGCTCGACCGGCAGCTGCCGGGGCCCGTGCAGGTGGCGCTCGGGATGCGCTACGGCAACCCCTCGATCGCCTCGGCGCTGGCCGCTCTCCGGGACGCGAACGCCCGCCGCATCCTGGTGCTGCCACTCTATCCTCAATACTCGGCGACCACCACGGCCTCCGGCTTCGACGCGGTTACCGCCGAGCTCTCGACCTGGCGCCGGCTGCCGGAGCTGCGCTTTGTCAACCAGTACCACGACGAGCCGGGCTACATCGCCGCCTTGGCACACAGCATCCGTGCCTACTGGGCCGAACAGGGTGAGCCCGATCGGCTGCTGTTCTCCTTTCACGGTATCCCGCGGGACTACCTGCTGCGCGGCGACCCTTACGGCTGCCAGTGCCGTAAGACCGCGCGCCTGACGGCCGAGAATCTCGCGCTCGCCCCCCAGCGTTGGCAGCTCGCCTTCCAGTCCCGGGTTGGCCGCAAGGAGTGGCTGCGGCCCTACACGGAAGAGACCCTGATGGCCTGGGGCCGCGAAGGCGTGAAGAAGGTCCATGTCGTCTGCCCCGGCTTTGCGGCCGACTGCCTGGAAACCCTGGAGGAGATCGCCGTGACGAACCGGAATCGCTTCCTGGCGGCTGGAGGTGAGGCGTTCGGCTACATCCCGGCCCTGAATGACCAGGCCGATCACCTGGAGCTGCTGACGGCACTGGTCCTGCGACATGTCGCGGGTTGGCCGCAGACACAGGGGCAGGCCGTGGCCAGTCTGTAAGATTACCTGATTCGATTCGGTGGGCACAGCCCACCCTACAAGATTACCCGATTCGGTAGGCGTTCCAACCAGCATACTTGATACCTGCGGTGGTCGGGATCATAAAGTCTCCGCGTCCAAATCAACCGTTCGTCCATTAGGCACCATGTCAAAGTCGGCCGCCCGAATCGGCGGTCCACATACTTGCCCCCATGTCGATCCCGGCCCGAAACCGCATGTCGGGGGACCAATCCTAGTGAGGCTCCGCCTCAGACCGACGAGGCGTGACCAACCGCACCGAAGAACCACGGATAGACACGGATAAACACGGATTGTGATCCGTGTTTATCCGTGTCCATCCGTGGTTCAAAGGATTTGCGATTCCCGCCCAACAAGAGACAGAAATGTTTTTATGCAGTGCACAAAGTTGACTCATTTGTAAAGATGCAGGTCCCTCAAGGAATCCTAGTGAGGCTTTGCCTCAGAATATCTCCTTTTCTTCAGCTTCCTAAGAAACTCTTCAGTTTCAAATATTCTGAATTCAGACAAAATTACCCCGTTTGGCTTTGGCGTCGCGAATACCACGCTTTATGCTGAGATTTAGTTCGTCGTCATCTCTTATTTCCGCCATCTCCAATTCATCTGCATATTCATGCTCTTCAACATATCGAAGGATTACCGTTTCGATAAAGTTCGAAATGGGGCGATTGTTATGCTCTGCAAGACCAATGAATTTTCTATATACTTGGTCATTCAGTTCTAATGTGACTGTTTTGGGCATCTTTTTTCTCCATGTTGAGCCATAGTATTTACCGACCTCGCTACTTTGCACCGCATTGCCAACTCTCAAACTTCTGACGGCTAACGGCTTGGCTCAGGCGCCCAATGCCGCGTGGCACTGAGCCTGAAAGTTACTGAGGAGCCGGATCGCGGCATTGGGTCGCTTGCAGCCGAATGTTAGGCGAATGAGCTGTGAAAAACGACCCGTCAATTGAGCCTGGCTCCTTTTTCGCAACGCCTCAGCGAGCTTTACAGATAGCACCAAACTATCAGTTTAGCACCGCATTTCTAGCACGAAAAACCTCTGGCGTATAACGCTTGCCATAACCGGAGGAAAAAACGAAGCTCTGCGCCGCTTTTTGAGTCCGAGTTTATGGCATAGTTATGTTTCGTTTTCAAAAATTGTTAATAAGTTATTCATTTCTAGCAGAGGCCTTTCGCAGTATTCGGTATAAGTAAGAAAAGTCATGTCTATTGGCACACCAATCTTTTCAGAGATCTCATCTAACCTCTTTTTTGATTCGTAATACTCACCAAGAGCGTTTTTAGATCCAGGCTTCACAACTATCAGTATATCGATGTCGTTATATCGTTCTTCTCGAAAGAATGAACCAAATCCCCAAACACCGTATATGTCATCCCCTGTTAAAGTAGACTGGATTTCCTTCTTTATCTTTTTGATGGTAAGTCCAGTATCTATCACGCCATAGCGCCCCTGACATTTCATTAGTAACGTATAGACCAATGTTAGCATCAAGACAGTAGTGTTTGGCTTCTTGTGTATAACCATTCCACCCGCCGCCAATATAAATTATGTTTAAGTCATCAAACTCTTCCAATGCTCTCTGAACCAAAGTCAAACCCATCGTATATTTTCTGAGGCAAAGAATATTGAGAGTATCTTTCTGATTCGCTCTTTCAACAATAAACAGTATATCGTGTTCTCTTTCTACAGATACGATGTTGTCATGAGTCCTAAGAAGTCTTTCGAACCACGTAATATCGCAATAAGGAGTTCCCCAGTCATTGCTTCCGTTACTCATATTAAAAACGCCTCTGAAAAGGACGCCGGAAAAAGAGAATATGTATCTAACCTAGCATACTGATTAGCTTCAAACGACACTGCATGGTTCTTAAACAATAGAAACTCTCGGTATAGCTTCGAATCCAAGAGATTTATATTGGCTTCTATCATATTTATGATCTTTTGATTGTTGGGAATAATAGTATCCATTTTTCGAATACCCCACAGAAGATAAGCATTAGATCCTGGATCGTTGATTGCGACATCAGATTGCGGACCTAATTCCTTCCATACTATATGATTTTCTAAAAGCAAGTTTGTCGCTGCTTCTTTTAATTCTTCTATTGATTCAAATTTTACTTGGCTATTTAGAGTCCTTATCGCGGTTTCATGAGAATTCTTCCATTCATGCAGTTGTTCTGACGTAAAAGTTCCTTCGGGCGACTTATCGATGTGGCGGTGACAGGTAGGGCATAAAAGAATCGAGTTGTCATAAGTGTCGCTTCCACCACCCTCGATACCCCTAGGGCCTTTTTCACTATGCGGAATGATATGCGCCATCTCTCCCACGTTATAATTTCCAGTTTCTATTAGCACTTTTGTAAGATCCGCTCTGCATCCAGGGTTCGAGCATATTCCAGCCGCCCTTCCCCACAAAAGCTTCACATCGCTATCTGACATTGCCATCAGCTCACCTTAGAAACATAACGGCATGGCTAGTCGGTCCAATACCGCGCTTACCAATGACTTTCAGCCCGGTAGGTTGGGGTGAGCTTGCGAACCCCAACAGATCGTTATATCGAGCCAAAGATGTTGGGGTTCGTTCCTCACCCCAACCTACGCGGGCTTTTTATATTACACTCGCTGGTTAGCTCCCCGATAGGCGTCGCATGGACGCGCCGCTTATCAGGTAATAGACGGCGAATCGCCGTGTTTAAGTACGTCGAAACGCCTTATATACTACAACTATTGCCTCTTTTTCAAATTCATGAATATCTCTATCAACGCATCTATGGAGCCTGTCTGACTTGACGGGAAAAAGGGCGAACGAAACAGGACCCGAGATATGTGGGCTAACCAGCAATGCCATTAAGTTAGCTGCTGGCCGCTGGTCGTGGTAGGTCGGGTTAGGCGCGTGCTTCGGTGTTCGGTTGGATCACAGGATTGGAGCGCGCCGTAACCCGACAGACGATAATGGGAGCCAGCCTGGGATGTCGGGTTACGGCGCGTTCAGCCTCGGTTGTCCACGCCCGCATCGCAAGGCGCGCCTA
>NZ_FLUY01000282.1 GCF_900092655.1 Candidatus Thiosymbion oneisti | reverse complement strand
CTGCTCTCTACTCTACTGGTTTAAACTTCACAGACTGGCCGCTGACGCCACCGTTTTTGCGACACCCTCCCACGGGGGCGGACGTTATTCGTGTCCATTCGTGGTTCTTGTTTTCGGTTTTTGTACGCAGCTGTACTAGCCATTGCTTGCCTCAATACTGTAT
>NZ_FLUY01000151.1 GCF_900092655.1 Candidatus Thiosymbion oneisti | reverse complement strand
TTGGGGAGAGGGCGAACGAAAACAGGGATCAACCAATCACAAACGGCGCCGGTGACGCTTAACTTAATGGCATTGAGTTGCAGACAGGGCACGCGGATCAAGCTTCTAGTGTGCCTGACAGAAAGGCCAAAGGGGATACTCCATCGGCCAGTGGTTGATCGTGGAGCACCTAAGAAGAAGTAATTGAACTCGTCGCCGATATGGCCCCTGTGTCGGTTCAACAGGAGGAGCACCAAAAGAGGCAGTGGAAATGCGCGTTGGCAGGTGAAATTTTCCGGCTCCTCTATGGACGCATAAATACCCTCAAACCCGACTAATTAACCTGGTTTCTGCTTTAGTGGGAGTGGCTTGGCTTCATCCTGCAAATCATGGTTGGTTCCTCATTGTGGTAGTGGTTGGAAATGAGGAACAGTATAACGAATACAACATGTTGAGTGTTAATAACGGCATTGGGGAGAAGATGAGGCAACGGAAGCGTACATTTAATTCATAAGCATTCATCTTTTTCTATTGCCGGAAGTTCTTTTCCTAAAACCTTCAAACATTCATCTCTTCCTTCATAATGGAACTTAAAGCTACACATGAAATCCGATATTTCTTTTCCGTAAAAGCTCCAAAGGTTCGATTTTCGGATAGGTTCTTTGCACCTATCAATGATATCGTAAAACATACATTGCCTTACCTTTCCAAGACTGGCCCTTTCCGAATCTGTAGAGATACTTAACTCTTCCCTCATAGCAGAAAATACGCCGTTTCTATCCATGCCCATATCATCAAGCATTTCAAAAGAATCCAGATTAGAGGGGGTTTTAAAAGATAATACACTAATGAACAATTCCTTCAGACTAATCTCTTTCCTAAAGTTTTTATAGTCATTCAAGTGTACAAGGTCTCTTAATCTATACTCGAGTGCCTTCCTTTCTGGTGAGCCTTCTTCTTCCACCTCCTTGGCCATAGTAACCAACCGCAATAAAGAATGCGAATATTCAGGACTATAATCCAAATAATCAACAGGCAAATCCCAATTAGCTAACTCAGGACAATTATATCCTCTATAGTGTGCGCTCCTTCTAGCATTATATGCATTTATCAACATTCCTATGGCGGCATATATTTGAGACTCCTCATCCATATAACTTAAACAAGCCATCATCTCTTTTGGAGGTAAATTCGGCGTTGTCAAACAGTGATCCGGCAGCTTTTCCCTATCGAACTTTGCGTTTTTCTTTATTACCTCTGCGACAAAACTATCAGCCTCATTTTCCTGATTAATCCTTTCTCTCTTTAATTCCAATTTTTCATAATATCCTTTTGCATAACGCTTTCCTTCGCTGTCATAAGCTGAAAAGCCAGATTGCTCGTGTTTGTTAACTATGTGTCCAACTTCATGCAGCATGATTATCTTCAATAAATTAACTTTATTCTCCTCTACATACTTTTTCAAACCTGAATTCAATAGCTGAAGCCTTCCTATCTCTGCAATTCTCAGGATATCCTTCCATTTTTCAACTCCTTTTATAGCCATTATTTTATCGTAATTGACCTGAGGTATTTCTTCTGGAAATCCCCCAATAAACTGTTGAATATCAATTGGAAACATTTTTATTTTGTTTGGATAAACTGCCATTGCAAGACTACCACTCTCACTTTTCGTATCTATTACATCTACTTTTATACATCCATCCCCTTCTATTGAAAGGCACAAGTTGGAAAATCCATTTCTCCCCAACACACTATTAACTGACAGGATTGCATTTCCAATCGCTGTTTTAATTTCCTCAATTTCCACTTCGGCTTCCTTCACTAATTTCTCATAAGAACTTCCGTATTCTCCCAAAAATGAATGTTTTGGAAAAGCCGATATCCAAACCAAAATAAACGCAAAAGCTAATTTCATTTGCATGACCCTATCCTCTTGTTGCTACTAAATAAGATGAGCTTCACTTCATTTTCCGGCAAGCTCGCATTTTTTTCTTTATCGGATAATATTTGACCCTCATAAAATAAAACGGTTCCACATAAATTCAACCTATCTATCTCAGTGGTTAAATACACATACCCTGACACCAGAATAGATATGGTTATAGTTAAAATCTTAGTCAAAAGAGACTTAATCTTTTCCTGGTTAATGTTCGGTATAGCAGCAATATATATTATTGTAAAAACAGATGCGAGGATAAAAAATATAGATGAAATGTGTTTGTAGTTATTATTTCTTTCATCTATCTCTTTGGCTCGTTCAGTTATTTCATTTTCTCTATAGGATTTGATTTCAATATTGATAGCACCACCTCCTGAACCTATTGATGCTTCCGTATCGGTTTTCTTTGCAATTAACCAATCCGTATTTTGTTTATTATAAACATAAAATGAAAACAAAAGTACCAAAAATAAGAAAAAAGTAAATGCCATTTTCATTTTAGTTGAACTCATAATTACCCGGTAGTGTTCCAATACTTTGTTATCAAGTCTCAATTCAACCACTACCAGCTGAAGCTAGTAGATTGTGCCGCTAAAGCGGCTCGGCGGACTCAACCGCCGACTGAAGAGAATCCATCTGAAGATGGAGGTTTTTAACCTCTATCCGCCTTCGGCGGACTGAAGTTTTTT
>NZ_FLUY01000807.1 GCF_900092655.1 Candidatus Thiosymbion oneisti | reverse complement strand
CGTGCAGTGGCATCAAAGGGCATCAGCGGGGCTTGGGGCAAGATTTGCGTCTCGGCCTCCGGTCGTAACCGCTCCCCATCGAGTGCTGTGTCAGGATCTTTAACGGTTGCGGTTTCCTGCGAGCCGGTTTTAGACCCGGCTTCTTCCGGCAATCCACCGACGCGCTCCTGAATCGAGGTATAGTCCGAAGTCTCCGGCGTCTCGGCAAGCCCGACCCGTACCGGATTGAGATCCACATAGGCCATTGCCGCCAGCAGTGCCTTCTCATCGAGCAACGCCTGGCTCTTGAAACGGCCCTCCCAAAAACGCCCCTTCACCCCATCCTCCGCATTGGC
>NZ_FLUY01000118.1 GCF_900092655.1 Candidatus Thiosymbion oneisti | reverse complement strand
AGACGATGATGGGAGCCAGCCTGGGATGTCGGGTTACGGCGCGTTCAGCCTCGGTTGTCCACGCCCGCATCGCAAGGCGCGCCTA
>NZ_FLUY01001595.1 GCF_900092655.1 Candidatus Thiosymbion oneisti | reverse complement strand
TCTTGTCTGCATCGGCTCTCTACAACCGACCAGGGGCGGCTTTGTTAGTTCTACTATTTACAGCGCACTACACTAGGTACTAGAGCTCCCGCGCCCGCTCGGTGCGCTCGAACACCTCGATCTGATCGCCGACCTGGACATCATTGTAATTCTTCACCCCGACACCACACTCGGTACCTGCCTTGACCTCGGACACATCCTCCTTGAAGCGACGCAAGGACTCCAGCGCACCCTCGTAAATGACCACGTTGTCCCGCAACACACGGATGGGATTGTTGCGCTTGATTAGTCCCTCGACGACCATGCAGCCGGCAATGGCACCGAACTTCAAGGAGCGGAAAACATCCCGTACCTCGGCCAGACCGATGATCTCCTCCGTCACCTCGGGGCTCAAGAGCCCTGATAGGGCCTTCTTCACGTCGTCGATCAACTCGTAGATGACGCTGTAATAGCGCAGGTCCAGGCCCTTCTCCTCCACGATTCGGCGGGCGGCGGCATCGGCCCGGACATTGAATCCGAGCAAAATGGCATTGGAGGTCACGGCCAGGTTGGCGTCGGACTCGGTCAGCCCCCCGATCCCCGAAGTCACGATGGCGACCTTGACCTCGTCGGTCGAGAGCTTCAGCAGGCTGTCCCGCAAGGCCTCCAGGCTGCCCTGCACGTCTGCCTTGATGACGATGTTGACCGTCCGGGTCTCCCCCTCTTTGAATTGGGAGAAGAGCTGATCCAGGCTCGCGCCGCGCTGCTCTTCGAGCTTCGACCGGCGTCCCCGCTCCCACCGCAGCTCCGCTACCTCACGGGCCTGCTTCTCATCGGTGACCGCCACCAGGTCGTCGCCGGCGTTGGGCGTGCCGGAGAGCCCCAGCACCTGCACCGGGATCGAGGGACCGGCGGACTCCAGGCCCCGCCCCTGCTCATCGAACATGGCCCGCACGCGACCGAACTCGGTACCGCTGACGATCAGATCGCCCTGGCGCAGGGTGCCGGCCCGGACCAGGACCGTGGCCACCGGTCCCCGCCCCCGGTCAAGTCGGGACTCGACGATCACACCCCGGGCGGGTCCTGTCTCCGGCGCCGTCAGCTCCAACACCTCCGCCTGCAGCAGCAAGGCCTCGAGCAGCTCGTCGATGCCCTCGCCACTCTTGGCGGAGACCTTCACTACCATGGTCTCCCCTCCCCACTCCTCGGGCACCACCTCTCGCTGGGCAAGCTCCTGCATCACCCGATCCGGATTCGCCTCCGACTTGTCGATCTTGTTGACCGCAACCACCAGGGGAACACCGGCCGCGCGCGCATGCTGAATGGACTCGATCGTTTGGGGCATAACGCCGTCGTCCGCCGCCACCACCAGGACGATGATATCCGTGACCTGGGCCCCCCGGGCACGCATCGCCGAGAAGGCGGCATGGCCGGGGGTGTCCAGGAAAGAGAGCATGCCACGGCTAGTCTTGACGTGATAGGCACCGATATGCTGGGTAATGCCGCCGGCCTCGCCGGCGGCGACACGCGTCCGACGAATATGATCGAGCAACGAGGTCTTGCCGTGATCGACGTGCCCCATGACCGTGACCACCGGCGGCCGCGTCGTCCGCTCCAGCTGCGCGATTTGTTCCTCGACCTGTCGCATCATGGTGTCTTCGACATCCCTGACCTCGGCCCTGACCGCCTTGTGACCCATCTCCTCGACGACAATCATGGCGGTGTCGCTGTCCAGCACTTGGTTGATCGTGACCGGCATGCCCTGCTTGAACAGGACCTTGATCACGTCGCCGGACTTTACCGACATGCGGGCCGCAAGGTCGGCCACGGAGATCGTCTCGGGGATCTCCACCTCGCGTATCGCGGGGGCGGTCGGCCGCTGGAAACCATGCTTGTCCTGAAGCTGGGGCTTGACGACCTTCTTCCTGCGGCGCGGACGTCGCTCCGGCGCTGCGGGTACCTCCTCTCCGCTGATGGCCTCTTCGTACTCGACCTCCGGCGGCAACTCGCGGGCGCGCGGCACATCCTTGCGCCCGGCCTTCTTGGGGGATTTTTCCTTTTCGGGAGGTTCGTTGCTGCGTTTCCCGAGCTTGCGCGCTTTGCCCTTCGGCTGCTTGACCTCGGCGTCCTCACCGACAGGTCCTTCAGGCGCTGCGTGAGATACGGCTGCAAGCCCGGCCTCATTCTGTTCCGCCATCTTGCGACGTGCCTCATCTTCAGCCTTGCGGTGAGTCCCCGCTTCCGCCCGGCGGCGGGCCTCCTCTTCCCTAACCCTACGCCCGAACTCCTCCTGCTCCGCCAGGCGCTTCGTATCCTCTTCCACCCGTCGTGCCTGCAGCTCGGAGCGCCGATCCGTCGGAGCACCCGCAGGCTCCATCTCCCCGACCGAGGGGGGCCGAGGCGCCTGCTCGACGGCTATCCGATCCTGCGCTTCCGGCTCCGCCGTTGGCACGCCACGCTTGACGTAGGTGCGCTTACGCCGCACCTCAACGCTGACCGTCTTGGCCCGGGGGGCGGTAGCGGCCCGAACACTACCACCGATACGGCCGCTCACCGTCGGCTGCCGCAACTCACTGACCGACTTGCGCTTGAGGGTAACCCGGCTGGGTGCCGTTCCGGCATCGCTCTCGACCCTGCCGTGACTACGGCGAAGATAGCCCAGCAGTCGGACCTTCTCCTGCTCGGTCAGTCTGGCCTCGCCGTCGGCGGCCGAGATGCCCGCCTCATGCAGCTGGGCCAGGAGGCGCCCCACCGGAATTCCTACCGTGTTGGCCAGCTGGTTGACAGTTACTTCACTCATCCGCATACCCTCCGGCCCTATTCGTTCTCCGCCTCGGTAAACCAGGGTTCGCGCGCCTTCATGATCAACATGGCCGCTTGCTCCGCATCGATACCCACCAGCTCCATGAGCTCGTCCAGTGACTGCTCGGCCAGGTCTTCCATGGTAACCACACCGTTCCGGGCCAGACTGAGGGCCAGCGTCCTATTCATCCCCTCCAGCTGCAACAGATCCGGCGCCGGCTCCCGGGCCAGGCTCTCCTCGCTGGCAATGGCGCGGGTCAGCAGCACGTCCTTGGCCCGATCCCGCAGCAAGGTGACGGTTTCCGCGTCGAACCTCCGGATGGCTATCAGTTCCGACATGGGCACGTAGGCCACCTCATCGATGGTCGAGAAACCTTCCTCTACCAGCACGGTCGCTATATCTTCATCCACCTGGAGCTGCTCCATGAAGTCCTCCACCAGGCGTCCGGCCTCCTGCTCGCTCTTGACGGCGGCCTCCTCCTCGTTCATCACGTTGAGCTCCCAGCCGGTCAGCTGGCTGGCAAGGCGCACGTTCTGACCGCCGCGGCCGATGGCCTGGGAGAGATTCTCTTCCTTTACCGCCACATCCATGCTGCGTGCTTCCTCGTCGACGATGATCGAAACCACATCCGCCGGGGACATGGCATTGATAATGAACTGCGCCGGATTATTGTTCCACAGGATGATGTCGACCCGCTCGCCATTGAGCTCGTTGGATACCGCTTGCACGCGCGAGCCGCGCATACCGACACAGGCCCCTACCGGATCGATGCGTGAGTCCAATGCGCGTACCGCGATCTTGGCCCGGGAGCCCGGATCCCGGGCCGCGGCCAGAATCTCGATCAGACCTTCACCGACCTCCGGGACCTCCAGCTTGAACAGCTCGATCATCAGCTCCGGGGCCGTGCGGCTCACGAAGAGCTGCGGTCCCTTGGACTCGGAGCGGACCTCGAAGAGATAGGCGCGGAGCCGGTCGCCGGGGCGCACCGACTCGCGGGGAATGACGTGCTCCCGTGGTACCAGGGCCTCCGCGTTGCCGCCCAGATCAAGCAGGATGGTGCCACGGTCGGCCTTCTTGACGACCCCCGTAACCAGCTCTCCTTTGCGGTCCTGATAGGCCTCGACCACCTTGGCGCGCTCGGCCTCCCGGACCTTCTGCACGATCACCTGCTTCGCCGTCTGTGCCGCGATGCGCCCGAAGAGCACCGAGTCTATGGGCTCCTCGATAAAACCACCGACCTCGACGGACGAATCCCGCTCCCGAGCCGCCGTCAGCGCAAGCTGGCGATCCGGCGCCTCCAGACCCTCCTCTCCCGGGTCTTCCACCACCTCCCACCGGCGGAAGGTAGCGTAGTCCCCACTTTCGCGATCGATAGCAACCCTGGCATCGATGTCGCCACTGGCCTTTCTGCGGGTGGCGGAGGCCAACGCCGCTTCCATGGCCTCAAAAATGACCTCTCTGGGCACGTCCTTCTCGTTCGAAACGGCCTCAATCACCAACAGGATTTCTTTGCTCATTCCACATTCCCGAATCAGAATTCAGGCACCAAGCGCGCGGATTCGATCATTGCCAGGGGAATCTCCCAGATCTCGCCATCGACCCTGAGCAGCACCAGCGCCCGCTCCAGACCGGCGATCCGTCCCTCGAAGTTGCGCCGACCATCGAGCTTGACCGCCGCCTTGATGCGTACCTTCCGGCCCCGAAAGCGTTCAAAATGCGCGGCCGTGAACAGCGGCCGATCCAGGCCCGGGGAAGAGACCTCCAGGTCATAGTGGCCGGCAATCGGGTCCTCGACGTCGAGCACTCCACTTAGCTGATGGCTGACCCTACCGCAATCGTCCAACGTGATACCCTGCCTTCGAGCACCGCTCGGGTGGTCGCCACTCGGGTGGTCAATATAAACGCGCAGCACCGCACCCCGCTTGCCGCGTTGGAAATATTCGGCCCCCACGAGCTCATAGCCCATCGGTTCCACTACCGACCTCACCAGACCCGTCAACTCGTCTTCCAAGTGCCGTATCCGCGCTCGCCACAAACAAAAAATGGGCACAAGGCCCACTCTAGCGAAGGACTCCCGCCGTGCGGACGAGGTGCCTACCCCGCCCCGGCTGGAAGCCAAAAAAAACCCCGATCACGGGGCCTTAGTGGCGTTCAGGTTCCATGCTCCAAACTTCAAAACCGCTGTTTCCTGATCCGGTTAAGTCTACCCGTTCGATCGATCCTGAGCAAGGCCAAGCATCGCTGGCCAGGGCGAGTGGCGAGTGCACATAACTTTAAATATTAATCCGCAGATTACGAGATTCCTACAGATTACTTCATCTTGCCTCTGTGAAAATCCGTGTAACCTGCGTAATCTGCGGATAGAAGGATGTCGTTCGGAGCGCAAAACCTACCTCGGTCCCCTGCCCTTTCCTCACTACGTCAGACCAATCTCTTAGCAAACGGCGGACGACACATGCCATCAAGCACAGAATCCAAAGACAGCGACCACCTACAGCACCGGGCCAAGCGGCTAACCACCAAGCTGCATGATTTGGCGGCGCGACATTTCGATGCCGAGCTCGCAACGCCGAGCGTTCGCTTCGATCTGCGTGGGACGAGCGCCGGACAGGTGCGCGTCACGGACGGAGGCGACTGCTTGATCCGCTACAATGCACGCCTGCTGGAGCGCCATCCCTGGGCGTTTCTTTCCCAAACGATTCCTCACGAAACGGCGCACCTGGTGGCCTTCAGCCTGTTCGGACCTCAGGTTCCCCCCCATGGGCGCGAATGGCGCGCGATCATGGTGCTCTTCGGCGCAACGCCCGAGCGCTGCCACCACTATCGCGTAGACGGCTTACAGGTCCGGCACCTGCGCCGGTATGACTACCGCTGCGCCTGCCGCATCCACCAGCTGACCAGCATCAGGCACAACCGAGTCAGATCCGGACAGCTCTATCGGTGCAGGCAGTGCGGCCAGCCCCTCGAACGCAGCTCGGCATGAACATCACTATGACCTCAGCTCGTCATTCCGGCAGGGAGTGCCGGAATCCAGGGCCAAGGATGGCGACAACAGCGGGACTCTGAACCATTACTCAAGGTTGTGTTTCGGCAGTGATGATTATTCGGTAGCCCTGCCGGGCTGAGCCGGCAACTGCATGGAAATCGTTTTTTGAGTTATGATTGAAAGTTAAGCGGGCGCCCGATGCCTCGGGGGCAAGAACAGACTACCGACCATCCCTGCGGGGTAATGGCGGAGGAGACCGAGATCATGGGAATGGGTGGCATCAGCATCTGGCAACTCTTGATCATATTGGTGATCGTGCTGCTGCTCTTCGGCACCAAGCGACTGAAGAGCATCGGTTCGGATCTGGGCAATGCGGTAAAGGGTTTTCGCAGTGCCATGACGGAGCACGAGCGGGAAGATACCGAACCGAAGCAGCTCGGGGAGGAGGCCGCCAAGCGCGGCACCGAGGGCGACAAGACCACCTCCGCCGCGATGGCGGACAAGGACCGGGAGAAGCTCTGAAGCACCTGGTACAGCAATCCCGAAGTACCGATAACAGCTATTTGGTTCTTCTCCTTAACGCAGGATTTCTCCCTTCGGTCGCAATGACAATCAGCAAAGTCAGATGGAATAACCCACTAGGATCGGTTCATGTTCGACATCGGATTCTGGGAGCTTGCCCTCATCGGCGTGATCCTGTTGCTGGTGGTGGGACCCGAGCGCCTGCCCAAGGTCGCACGCACCGCAGGGTTGTGGATCGGGCGCGGTCGCCGCATGCTGAGCTCGATGAAAGAAGAGATCGACCGGGAAATCAAGGCGCAGGAGCTCCAGGAAATCCTGGACAAGCAGGCCCGGAGCAATCCGCTGGAGACCATCCTGGACGACGCCGGGGCCAAACCGGCCGCGAAGGCGCCCCCAACCGATTCGACGTCGGCACCTACCGGACCTGGTGACAAGTCCGAATCCGGACCCGGTTAGCTCGCGAGGAACAACAACAATAAGACCCCTGGGGATCGACCTAAGGGGCCTTGAACCGTCGGAATCGGCGGTTGGTTGTTTGGCTCCCCGGAGAGGACTCGAACCTCTGACCTAGTGATTAACAGTCACCCGCTCTACCGACTGAGCTACCGAGGATTGGCGCAAGCCTGTAAGTATATGGGCGCGGTCTGACAGGGTCAAACCGCTCCTCTCCTGCCGGTGATTACAGACTGTGGTCGCCCTGAGAATGGTTCGGAGCACCACTGTTGTTGCCGTCCATGACACTGGATTCCGGCACTCCCTGCCGGAATGACAAGGATTACAACCTTGGCAGGGTTCTCAAGTGCTGCCTTGATTTTGACTGTACTCGCTCTTGGAGCCGGTTTGGTCCCATGCGAAGGTGCAGTCGAGGTGGGAGAGAACGGAGACCAGGCCACGCTCACCGCCTTCGACCATGACGGCGATGGGAGTCCGTTTTCCGAACTGCCTGTGACCGCGCTTGACCCACATGGACCGCATCTCGGGATTGCGCGGAAAGTAGGTGTGCAGTGCCTCCTCGATACGCATCAGGTAGGCCACACGCCGATTGACCTCCGGGTCGTCCGGGAGGGGTACGTCCTCCCTGAAGCGGGATACCGCACGCGCCTTGACCGTCTCCGGCAGGCATAGAATTCTGAGGATGTCCTGTGCCCCCAGGCCCCAGCCCTCAAGCAGCTCCATGGTCCGACGCGTCAGCAACAGGCGTTCATCAGGGGTCATCTCACTCATTGGCGGTACCTTTTGCCGATTGGCTTTAGACCATGCAAGGTTGCGACCCAATGCCAGGATTGCAACCCTAGTACCCCATTTCTGCATATTTTGCATATAGCCTGTAGGGTAGGCTGTGCCCACCGCTCCCGCGCTTAACTGGTGGGCGCAGCCCACCCTACGGGTCAGAGAACGTAAAATAGGGTGAAACTACGTACTAGCGCGGGATTCGAAAGATCCGCATGACCGGTGGAATCGCCCGCAGACGGCGGATAATCTGAGCCAAATGCTGTCGGTCATGCACTGTGATCAGGAAATCCAGGGCGGCACTCATACCGTCTTTTTCGGAGGACTGGACGTTCTCGATGTTAGAGCCCAGCTCGGCGATGGCGGCGGCAACCGTGGCCAAGGTGCCGCGGCGGTTGTTCACTTCGATCCGGATCCCGGTGGAGAAGTCGACGCCGGGCTCGGCCGCCCATTCCACATCCAGCCACTTGTCCCCCTGGCTTTGGAAATCCCCCAGGTTGCCGCACTCCTGGCGATGGACCACGATTCCCTTGCCGGGACTGAACAGCCCTACGATACCGTCACCCGGAATGGGCCGGCAGCAACGGGGGAAATTGACCATGATCCCCTCCGTGCCCTTGATGGGAAACCGATGCGGCCGCCCGGCTTCCTGCCCTGGTTGCGCCTTCTCGGCAAGCTCATCGCCGCCGTCCGCGGCAAGCCGGCGTGCCACCAGGGCCGGCATCCGGTTGCCGAGCCCGATATCGACGAGCAGCTGGGCGGCGGAAGTCAAGTTGGAAGCGCTCAGATAGGCTTGCAAACGCTCCTGAGGTAGGTGTTGCCAGTCCAGGCCAAAGCCCTTCAGCTCTCCGTCGAGCAGGCGTTGCCCCAGCGCCTCGGCCTCTTGACGCTGCAGGTTCTTGAGGTAGGCGCGCACATTCGCGCGTGCCTTGCCGGTAACCACGAACTTGAGCCAGGCCGGGTTCGGCGCCGCCTCGGGGGAATTGATGATCTCTACCGTCTGGCCGTTGTGCAGCACGGTGCGTAAGGGCACCAGGTGCCGCTCGATGCGTGCCGCTACGCAGGTGTTGCCTACATCGGAATGGATGGCATAGGCAAAGTCCACCACCGTGGCCCCCTTCGGCAACACCAGGATGCGCCCACGGGGCGTGAAGACATAGACCTCATCCGGAAACAGGTCGATCTTGACGTGTTCGAGAAACTCCACCGAATCCCCGTACCCGCGTTGCATTTCCAGCAGGTTCTGCAGCCAGTCCGCCGCCAAGGTCTGGGGATTGCCACCGTCGTCGTGGTCCGACTTGTACATCCAATGAGCGGCGATACCGCTGTCGGCGATATGCTGCATGTCCTCAGTGCGGATTTGGACCTCGATCGGCAGCCCCTGGGGTCCCACCAACACCGTATGCAGGGACTGGTAGCCGTTTGACTTGGGGATGGCGATATAGTCTTTGAACCCTCCCGGCACCGGTTTGTATAGGTTGTGTACCAAACCCAATATCCGATAACAGGTATCCACCTTATCGACGACCACCCGAAAGGCGAAGACATCCGCTACCTCGGAGAAGGAGCGATTTTTGTCCCGCATCTTACGGTAGATGCTGTAGATGTGCTTGCAGCGGCCGGCCACGGTGCCCGTGATACCTTCGTGTTCCAGCCGTTCCCGCAACGCCGTTTCCACGTTTTTCATCAGCTCGGTGCGGGCACCGCGTGCACGGCTCACGGCCCGCTCCAGGACGCGGTGGCGCCAGGGCCAATAGTGAGCAAAACTCAAATCCTCGAGCTCCACGCGGATGCCGTAGAGTCCCAGACGGTTGGCGATGGGGGCGTAGATCTCCAGGGTTTCCCGGGACACCCGGCGGCAGGTCGCCGGCACCATAACCCCCAAGGTGCGCATGTTGTGCAGGCGGTCCGTGAGCTTGATGAGGATGACCCGGATGTCCTTGGTCATGGCCAGCATCATCTTGCGAAAGTTGGCCGCCTGGGCCTCCTCCCGCGACCTGAAATCGATTTGGGTGAGCTTGCTGACACCGTCGACCAGATCCGCGATCTCCTCGTCGAAGACCGCAGCGAGTTGATCCCTCGCCGTGGCCGTGTCCTCGATCACGTCGTGGAGCAGGGCGGCCATGATGCACTTGTAGTCCATGCTCATCTCCGCCAAAAGGCGGGCGACTGCGATGGGGTGATGGATGTAGGGCTCGCCGGACTTACGCCGCTGCCCCTCGTGGGCCTCGGCACCGAACAGATAGGCGCGGTAGACCTCCCGGATCTGCTCCGCGGAAAGATAGGAACCGAGAAAAGAGCACAGATCGCTGATCAGAAAGCGGGGCTTATCCACCGTCACGGCAGTCTTGCCTGGGAACGCAACCGACCGTAGAGAAGTCAGGACCGATCTAAGACGATCCCGCACGGCAACACCCGGCACCGGCACCGACCGGGATGTAAAGACTTCTCTCGGCGTAAACGGCACTTGTGGCGCCTACTCGAACCCCCCTCTGTACCCATCCGCGGTCAGCTCCTCGGCAAGCGCCCGCTCTACGGATTTGATGGTGTCTTCTTCCTGTGGTTCCGTGGCGGTGATGGACTCGGCGCTCAACGCACCTGCGGCGATCTCACGCAGGGCCATGACCGTGGGCCTGTCGTTCTCCCAGGGCAGCAGAGGCTCGACGCCGCGGGTCAATTGCCGGGCGCGTTTTGTCGCCAACAGGACGAGTTCGAATCGATTGTCCACGTGCTCGAGACAATCCTCTACCGTAATGCGTGCCATCTGATGGTGCTCCGATCGGAAATTGGGGGTTCGAGGGCGGCAGTGGCGTGTGCTTCACGCAATGCCGGGTGATCGTTCAAATCCCCACCGTACTAGGCTATCAAAAACTCGTACCGGCGACGACTCGCGCCTGCGCCGACCAGCGCAATATACCCTTTCCCCAAACAGTTGTCCGGCATTATTTGGTGCTACCCGAAAAGGTGTCGTGTTGCGTTACGCCGCGCTCGACGCCGTGCCCCCCTAAACGCTTTCCCGCGCGGCTAACGCAACCTACACACAAAGCGAGGTCCGCGCGGACAAGCCGCGTAGGGGGTAATGTGGGTGTAGTTGCGTTAAGACGCCGGCACTGATCTGGCAGACGATCAGCGAGCCTTGGGGCGTCGAACGCAACACGTCAAACCTTCCAGACAACGCCGAATCATTCAGGATTGCACTTCTCTAAGTTCTACTCCGCAAGCCCAGCCAGCAGGGATCCGAGTCGCGGCGCCTGGTGGGAGCACCGCAGCCGCTCGGCTCTGACCAGACAGGCCAAGTCGTTCAGCGCGGTGTCGAAGCGATCGTTCACCACCAGATAGGCGTACTCCGCGTAGTGCGACATCTCCGAGCGCGCCGCGGCCATCCGGTTCGCGATAACTTGGTCACTGTCCAAGCCACGGTTACGCAAACGCTGCTCCAACGCCTGCGCCGAGGGCGGCAGGATGAAGATGGAGACGGCCTGCGGAAAGCGCATGCGAACCTGCCTGGCCCCTTGCCAGTCGATCTCCAGCAAGAGGTCCCGTCCTTGTTCCAGCTGCGAGCGCACGGTGGATTCCGCCGTCCCGTAGCGATTGCCGAAGACTTGTGCATGCTCCAGAAACTCGCCCGCGGCGACCATGCGCCGGAACCGCTCCGGCGCGACGAAGTGATAATGGACGCCGTCCTGCTCGCCGGGCCTAGGGGTCCGGGTGGTGAAAGATACCGCCAAACGCAGACTCGATTCGCGCTCGAGCAACGCCTGGACGAGACTCGTCTTCCCCGCCCCCGAGGCGGCGGACAGGATAAACAAAATTCCCTTGTTCATTCTATACTCCCTACATACAATCGGGAACATGAAAAAGATCGTTTGGAATCCGGTAAAGGCGAACGCCTTGAGCCGGGATGTCGCCAGGAGGCGGGTGAGCTTCGACGACTGTATCCTTGCCCTTGCAGAAGGTCGCGTATTGGATGACATATCCAATCCTGGTAGTAGCTATTCGCATCAGCGTATGTTCGTGCTCGAAATCGATAACTACGCATATGTGGTGCCCTATGTCGAATCCGAGGAAGCAATATTCCTCAAGACCGTTTTTCCCAGTCGTAAACACACGGCTCTCTACCTAAGGGGAAAGAAATCATGAAGCAAGAACCCCGGATTGGACACTTCCTCGATGAGGAAGAAGAGCTTATCGTCAAGGCGATAAATAAGGAAGATTATGCAGTCGGTGCCAGCGGATTGACTCCGGAGCGACTGCAAGCGCTGCAGGCGGCAGCCCGTAACACCATGAATGAGAAACCGACTCACAGACCAAAATCCGATCTATCGCGCCGCAAGACGAAGGCGATGCAGGAAGCTATTCCAAGGACAAGATGAGTCAACATGGAACCTATTCTATCGAGCCTAAACCCACATTGAGCACATAACGTAAGACGTCACTCGATGTTTTGAACTTGCTCTCGCATCTGCTCGATCAGGACCTTCATCTCTACGGCCATGCGGGTGACCTCGAGGTCGGAGGATTTCGAGGTCAGGGTGTTGGCCTCCCGGTTGAGCTCCTGCATCAGGAAGTCCAGGCGGCGACCAACGGGTCCGCTTCCGTTCAACACCGATCGGACCTCATCGATATGCGCCGCCAGACGATCCAGCTCCTCGTCCACATCCAGGCGTTGGGCGAGCAGGGCAAGCTCCTGCTCCAAGCGGTTCGGATCGAGTTCGGCGCGCACCTCCTGCAGCCGGTCGTGGATGCGCTCCCGTACCTCCGCCATGACTTGGGGCATGCGCTGCCTGATCCGGGCCGCACAGGCGGCGAGCCTTTCACAGCGTTCCTGAATAAGACCAGCCAGCCGTGCCCCTTCCCGCTCACGGGTCGCGACCAGGGAGGCCAGGGCCTGGTCCAGTAGGTCCAGGGACCGCTGGATAATCGGCTCCAAATCAGGCGGCTGCTCCTGCAGCACGCCGGGCCAGCGCAGGAGCTCGAACGGGGCGGGTTGCGCCCGGTGCCCGATGAGCTCCGCCACTTCGCCCCCGACGGCCAGCAGCTGCGCCAGGTAATGCCGGTTGATATGCAGGTTACAGCCCGTACTTGGACCCGGTACATGGCGGAGCGTACAGTCCAGCTTCCCCCGCCCGAGACCTGAGGCGAGGCGCTCACGCACCGCGGGCTCCAGTGTCCGCAGCCCCTCCGGGAGGCGCACGGAGGCCTCCAAATAACGATGATTGACGGAGCGTAGCTCCCAGGTCAGCTCACCTGCATCCATGGTTGCGGATGCACGGGCGAAGGCGGTCATGCTCTTGGTCACAGAAATCTCCGGAAGCCGGCACTGCAGGCAGCAATACTGCCCGCCGCCGGGGAAAAACCCGGCAATGGCAAGCTGCTGCAAGGACTGGGCGATATCATAGCCGATGGAGGCTGAGAGGCTGTCTGAAAACTAACCCATTGATTTTAAGTCGGTAGGCTGGGCCGAGGGACGAGACCCAGCAAACCAGACTTACTCGTAAACGCTGGGTTTCGTTCCTCAACCCAGCCTACTCCCGACTATGGCCTACAGCCTTTTTTTAGACAGCCTCTAAGGAGATCCCTGCGTGGCTCTCTTCCAATCATCCGCAGATTACGCAGATTTTCACAGATTGTTTCGTTTTTCATCTGTGAAAATCTGGTAGAGTCGGTGACTGGCGTGGTAGCCACAGTTGGCTCGAATAGCATCTTCCAACCAGGGGCGGCAGCTCTCCCCGGGAATCACAAGCCCTCATCATCCGGGACCTGACAGATATGTGAAGTCAATTATCCAGGTTGCAGGAATCCGCAGCCTTGAAGAAGCTCAAGCAATTATGGCTTGTGGAATAAACTATTTAGGGTTTCCACTTCGTCTTGACATTCATACACCTGATTTAACTGAAGAAGAGGCTTCACGGATTATCCGTTCACTTGGCAAGAGATGCAAATCTGTCTTGATCACTTATCTTAATAAAGCTCGAGAAATTACCGAGTTTTCAGAATACCTGGGAACCAACTATGTTCAATTGCATGGTCCGGTTGAACCGGAAGAATTGGTTAAAATTAAAAAAGCAAAAAAAATATTTATTATCAAAAGCCTGATTATTGGGTCGGTCAATGAAAAATGCTTGGTTGAAAATATGAGGTTTGAGCCATATGTGGACGCATTTATAACTGATACTTTTGATCCAAATACTGGGGCCAGTGGAGCCACAGGCTTGACTCATGATTGGAATGTCAGCAAGAGGATTGTGGAAATCTCTTCTTGTCCCGTTATTCTCGCGGGAGGGATCAATCATACGAATGTCAGAGAAGCAATCAGGTTAGTAAAACCTGCGGGTGTTGATTCACATACCGGTGTCGAAGACTTGCATGGAAATAAAGATCCGATTCTCGTGAAAAAGTTTATGGAAGAGACGACCAAAACATTTGATGAACTACTAAACAGAAACCCAGAACTCTGAATCCCAAGAAGCCCTTTTTTTGTATGAATTAGCTCGCGTAGGGCGGATAAGCTTGCGCCATCCGCCGTCTGCCAGCCACCTCCGTCGCCCTGGCCTGACCCGACCTACGGGCTCACCACGAAAAACACGAAAGCGCAATTGGTCCGTACAGCCTATTGGTGGGCACAGCCCACCCTACGCTTACCGCTCGCAAACAGGTCCGTAGCACCAAGGCGCTACGGGCCTATCGGTCGGGAAAGGTGGATCGGCGTTTTGTTTCCGTTTACCGATCCACCGGCGGGTGCGCTCAGCCGGCAAGCAGCGCCGCATGGGCCGCGGCCAGTCTGGCTACCGGCACCCGGGGCGCCGAGCAGCTCACGTAATCCAGGCCGATCCGGTGGCAGAAGCCAATGGAATCCGGATGGCCGCCGTGTTCGCCGCAGATGCCTACGTGCATGTCGGGGCGGATCTCCTTGCCCCACTCCACAGCAAGCTCCATGAGCTTACCCACGCCCTTGATATCCAGCACCTCGAAGGGGTTGTTCTGTAGGATTCCCGACTGGCTGTACAGGGGCAGGAATTTGTTCTCGGCGTCTTCCCGCGAGAAGGAGAAGGCGGCCTGGGTGAGGTCGTTGGTGCCAAAGGAGAAAAATTCCGCCACCTCGGCCAGGGAACCGGCCTCCATACAGGCGCGCACGACCTCGATCATGGTGCCGAACTGGAAATCCACCGGACGCCCGTCACGTTGCTTGATCTCTTCGTGGATCTCGTCCACATAGTCCTTGACCCACAGCAGCTCTTCCTGGGTGCATACCTGAGGGACCTTGATCCGGGGTTGAATCCGGATACCCGCCTTGGCACAGTCGGCGGCCGCCTCCAGGATGGCCCGGATCTGCATCCTGTAGATCTCCGGAAAGCTGATACCCAGCCGCACGCCGCGGTGACCGAGCATGGGATTGGTCTCGTAGAGGACACGCACCTTGTGCAGCATGGCCTCCTTTTTGGCGATGGCCGCCTCCACCAGGATCGGGTCCACCACCCGGCGTACCCTATTGATCTCGGCGCGGTGTTTGTCGGGGGCCTGGATGAGGCCGATGGCACCCTCGAGGACCGTCACACCGCGCATGGTCTCGCTCAAGCTGCGCAGGGCCTCCAGATCCCGCTCCAGCTGGCGCTCGTCCGGCAGGAACTCGTGGATCGGTGGGTCCAACAGACGAATGGTGACGGGGTTCGGGGCCATGACCTGGAACAGCTCCTTGAAGTCGGCCCGTTGTAGGGGCAGCAGCCGGTCCAGGGCCGCTTGGCGCTCCTCCGGGGTCTCGGCCATGATCATCTCGATGACGATGGGCAAGCGGTCCACGGCGTTGAACATGCGCTCGGTGCGGGCCAACCCGATGCCCACGGCACCGTACCTGACGGCCCGACGGGCGTCGTCGGGCAGGTCCGCGTTGGCCCACACCTGGAGTCGGGCCACCTCGTCCGCCCACTCCAGGATTTGGTCGAGCTCCTGGGTAAAGTCCGGCTCCACGGTGGGGATCTCGCCGAGATAGACCTTGCCCGTGCTGCCGTCGATAGTGATGACGTCCCCCTCGCAGAAGCTGGATGCCCCCACCTGGGCCTCGCGGCGTTCCACATCGACACTGATGCCCTCGGCGCCGGCCACACAGGGCTTGCCCATGCCCCGGGCTACCACCGCCGCGTGGGAGGTCTTGCCGCCGCGGGAGGTGAGGATACCCTGGGCGGCGAAGAAGCCGTGGATGTCCTCGGGCTTGGTCTCCTCCCGCACCAGGATCACCTTGTGGCCCAGTTCCTTGCCCATCTGCTCGGCGCGGTCCGCGTCGAACACGGCGATGCCGGAGGCGGCCCCGGGCGAGGCCGGTAAGCCCTGGGCCACCGGCTCGGCACGCACCTCGGGGTCGAGGCGGGGAAACAGCATCTGCTCCAGCGACTCGGGCTGGATACGCAACAGGGCCTCTTGCTTGTCGATCAGCCCCTCACGTTCCATCTCCACCGAGGTATGCACCATGGCGGTGGCGTTCATCTTGCCATTGCGGGTTTGTAGGCAGAACAAGCGACCGCGCTCGATGGTAAACTCGAAGTCCTGGACTTCATGATAATGGGTCTCCAGCTTGTCGCGCAGCTCGGCGAGCTCTGTGGCCAGCTGTGGCATCTCGGCCGTCATCCAGTCGATGGGTTTGGGGGTGCGGATACCCGCCACCACGTCCTCGCCCTGGGCATTGACCAGGTACTCGCCGAAGAGCTTGTTTTCGCCGGTCCCCGGATTGCGGGTAAAGGCCACGCCGGTGGCGCTGTCTTCCCCGCGATTCCCGAACACCATGGTTTGGATGTTCACCGCCGTGCCGTTGGCCATGTCCGGGGTGATATTGAACTGCTTCCGGTAATCCACGGCCCGTTTGCCCATCCAGGAGTTGAACACCGCCTTGATCGCGAGCTCGAGCTGCGCGAAGGGGTCTGCGGGGAAGGACCTGCCGGTGGTCTCTGCCACCACCTGGAGGAAGCGCTCACTGATCTCCCGGAGGTCGTCGGCGCTGAGCGCGACGTCTTCCGTGACCCCGACCTGCTGCTTGACCGCCTCTAATTGCTGATCGAAGCGCTCGTCCGGCACGCCTTGCGCCACCTTGCCGAAGAGCTGGATAAAGCGCCGATAGGCGTCATAGCCGAAACGGCGATCACCCGTCTGGGCGATCACGCCCTCCAGGGTCGTGGCGTTAAGGCCCAGGTTGAGGATGGTGTCCATCATGCCCGGCATGGACAAGGCGGAGCCCGAGCGCACCGAGACCAGCAAGGGGTTCTTGGCATCGCCGAAGCCCTTGCCGGTCTGGGTCTCGAGCTTGCGCATGTGGGCCCGGACCTCGTCCATGATGCCCGCCGGCAGCTCCCGTGACGGGGAGTCCAGATACTCGAGACAGGCCACGGTGGAAATCACAAATCCTGGAGGTACGTTCAACCCGATCTGGGTCATCTCACACAGATTCGACCCCTTGCCACCCAGGAGCTTCTTGTTCTTTCCATCCCCCTCGGTGAATGCAAAGACATGTTTCTTCGTGCCGGTTGCAACGCTCATCGGTCGGTTTTACCTCAATTTGGTTTATGAAATTTCGATCTGCGGGCAAGGATACCATCAAATAGTTTGCAATCCCCCTGCCAAGCTTGTCCCGAACCGAAGGGAGGGATCTTCCGAGCAGATAGGGTCCCCTGTAACGCTACAGTGCTGGTCAGCCGGTTTCCCGACCAGTCCATCTCGCTGTTCGATGCCACATTGGCCACCTTGGCATCCAGATTAAGACTCCGGGTCTGGACCTATGACCATCACTTCAACTCGATGCAAACCGCCGTTTGGCGCTGAATTCAGATGACGGACGGGGCACTTGGCCGGGCCCGCAGCTAGGCGGCGTGTAGCAGGGTCCTTCCATCAGGGCCGCTGCGCCAGAAACAGACGCAGCAGCTGGGGATGGATTTCCGAAAGCTCACGCCGCAGTCCGATGTCATCGTCGCCGGTAACCAGGCGGTATAGCAGCCGATAGGCGGTACCGCGTTCGTCGGACGGTATCGAATCCGGTGCCAAGGAGACCGCCGTAACGGGTTCCTGCAGCAGCAACCAGGCCGGGAAGTCCTCGGTATCCAATGGCGGGTTCAGGTCGCCGAATCTGTCCCAAAGCTCGGCGAGACGGCGATCGGGGAACCGGGACGAGGCGAAGGTCTGCTCGGCCTTAAGGGGATGCTCCCAGCACAGCCACATCCAGTCCGCCCGCGCGGCCCCCAGGTTGGCCTCTAGGTTGCGCCGGTGCCAACAGGCCTCGGCGTGGGCCAGCAGAAGCGACGGCTCACCGCACCAATCGCGCTCTGCCTCCACCGCCTCACAAACCGCATCCCAACGCCCGGCCCGGGCCCAGGCGAAGCTGGCATGGAGCTTCGGGGCGCCGGGCTCGAAGACCCGTCCGCCGAGGGACTCCGCGAGATCCGACCACAGGGGGGCAAGAAAGTCCCGATCCCGATGCCCCAGGAGCTCCCGCGCCAGTGGCTCGATGGCCAGCAGTTCCCGGAGGCGATCGCCAAGGACCATGGTATCCGGGTCGTCGATGACCTGGATCAAGCGCAGGAAGCCGCGCAGGCGGCGATGGTGCGGGTCTTGCCGTACCAGCCGTGCGACCTGCTCCCGGGCCCGATCGATACGGCGCTCGGCCAGGGCCCGTTGGATCTCCTGCTCCAGCAAGGGTACGGTGCCGTCCTGAAACAGGTCCGGTTGGGGCCGGTCCGGGGGCGGAGCGAAGACCAAGGCACAGGCACGGACCAAGCGGACCTGGTCGCCGATGCGCAACGGCGTATCGACACCGGCCCAACCGCGGTGCTCCACGGGTGTCGCCACGAGCCCCTGCTCCGCGGCGTAGGCCCCGACCGCTTCCAACAGATCGGCGACGTCCGTCGGCGCGGCACGGAGTAGGCCCTGGATGGTCGGCTTGTGCCCCATCCGCCAGGCCTCGTAGTCCTCATAGGCCAAGAGGTCGGCCGCCAGCAACAGCTCCAACGGATCCAGCCACCCCTGTTCGAGCAGGAGCCGGTCCGCCAGGGTTTTGAGGGCGTTGTCGGAGAGCAGATTGCCTAACACCAGCCGTAACCGGCGCATTTGCAGTGAGCGCAGCGAACAAAAAACGCGTCCGAGTCGATGGCCTTGTTATGTGCTGCTATACTTACTGTACAATATCTCGTACCTATCTCCTGCAAATGCTCGCCATTTGCTAGAGTCGATTGCGGAGCTTGAGGCACAATGCCATTAAGTTAGCTGCCGGCTTGTCGTGGTCGGTCGGGTTAGGCGCACCTTCCGAGGCTGACAGGTGTCAGCGAATTCGAACGCGCCCTAGCCCGACAACGCGGTCTATCGAATCCGCGGATGACGCCGCTGTATGCAGCCGGCTTCGATTGAATCCGCATCTTCTACGGAGCAAGCCGGTGCGCACCATCGAATGTCGGGCTAGGGCGCGTTCGAAGGTGTTTGCATCCCCCACCATCGAAAGGCGCGCCTAACCCGACCTACAAGACTTAACTTAATGGCATTGGCTTGAGGCAGGGAAGGGTACCGAGCCCGCGTAGGGCGGGAAAGCGCAGCGCATCCCGCCTTTTCTCCGCGGCGCAGAGCTTCCACGTTCCCAATAATCATCCCACGCTTTTTGGTGCCAACTAACCATTTTTTAATTCTTTTTCTTCAAAGATACCATCCCTAATATCCCTGATCGCTTGATCTAGCCTTTCTTTATTCTTTTCAGATTGCATCAAGTACGCTGTTTCATTGTAGGCACTTTGGTGATCCATACGTTCTTCAATAATTTCCAAAACAGCTTGTTCCGGAGTTTGTCCTACTTGAATTGCAAAGTTAGCAATCTTCCTTTGCAGTTCATCTGAAAAATCAATAGTCAACATTTCAACCACCTCTTCTTTTCTGTAATTGGCTAACGACCAAGTTCAGCAGTAGCCGAGACGAAACGGCTTTGTGCAATAATTGAGCGTAGCGAAATGCACAAATGCCGCGCAGTTTCGGATGTCCGCTGGAGCGATTTGTTAGCGGCTATTTGCCATGGGCTGCATCATATGCGATAAAAGCGAAAACACTTACAACAACAACCAAGACAATCGTTGACAGAATATCCATTTATAAGTCCTCAAGGGTTGATAT
>NZ_FLUY01000453.1 GCF_900092655.1 Candidatus Thiosymbion oneisti | reverse complement strand
CAAAACTATGCACTTTAGTGCAAGGCTTTAGCTGCTACACAGGTATGCTACAATTAGCTAATGAGTGATCAAAGACGTGGTAGTCATACGGTTAGCATTTTGATGGTCCATATTGTATAGGTCACTAAATATCGTTACCCAGTATTAAAAGGAAGGTCATCACGTCTTCTTCAAAGCGAATTCCCAGAGCTAAAAAAACGATATTGGGGAAAGCATTTTTGGGC
>NZ_FLUY01000185.1 GCF_900092655.1 Candidatus Thiosymbion oneisti | reverse complement strand
GTGGTAGTGGTATTTTTTAAATGCTAGAGTAGAATAACTCATCTACAAAATCAATCAAAGGGGTTTTCAGTCATGATT
>NZ_FLUY01000231.1 GCF_900092655.1 Candidatus Thiosymbion oneisti | reverse complement strand
CGTTGGCCTCTTGGCAGGCGGCCAGTTGCGCCTCACTGGAGTAACCGCTGTCAGCAACCACCGTGATGTCGTTGACCGACATGACTTCCATGGCCGCTTGGCATTGACCGCTGAGCGGGTTCTGATCGTTCCCGGCGTTGGTGACCTCGTGGTGCACGATGAGCTTATGTTTGTCATCGACACTACTTTGCACGTTATAGCCCGTCACATGCTGGTTGCCCTTGTTCAAAGCGCGCGCATCGGGATCAGTCCGGGAAAACTGGGGCTCACCGCTTTCCTCCAACGGCTTGAGTTG
>NZ_FLUY01000406.1 GCF_900092655.1 Candidatus Thiosymbion oneisti | reverse complement strand
TGTCCCCATCCCGGACAAGCACAAGGCCGTCGCCAGCCAGGGCCGCCTCAGTGGCAAGCATTTCCATTACAACGGTGCCACCGATGCTTATAGCTGCCCCGCCGGCGAGTTGTTGCCCCCGCGCGGTCAGCCGCACCAGAAGAACGGCATTCGGCGTACTCGCTACAGCCGT
>NZ_FLUY01000157.1 GCF_900092655.1 Candidatus Thiosymbion oneisti | reverse complement strand
GCGGCGCGGCCGCATCGAACCTCAGTCATGGGGGATACCAGCAGTGTTTGCCGGGAATCCGGGCCCTTAGGTTCCACCCGCGCCGCGGCGACGGCGCTTTCCCCTGGCCGCAACACCTTTCGCCAAATCCAAAGCGGCGGCAGGATGGTGCCACTTGGCCGCCCCCCGCTTATGCCTGGCGCTGTAGGTTCCGGTAAGCATCGGGGTGAGGTTGCCGCCGCACTCCAAAACGTCCGGTGGTACCCTTCCATGATC
>NZ_FLUY01000353.1 GCF_900092655.1 Candidatus Thiosymbion oneisti | reverse complement strand
ACCACGATGTGATAATGGTTACTCATCACCGCATAAGCGGCCACATCAATGGCAAACAAGGCGGCAAGTTGCCGAATACGCTCGACAATCCAGCCGCGGCGGTGGTCGAAATTCATCCCTGAGAGCTGGTCCTCACCACACAAGAAGGCACGGCGCACACAGCGACATACACAGTGATACCAAGGGGTATCCTCAAGGGAAACAAGAACCGAGCGGGGAGCGGTCACGGTCGGACTCCTAGCTGAGAATATTGGGTTGAG
>NZ_FLUY01001243.1 GCF_900092655.1 Candidatus Thiosymbion oneisti | reverse complement strand
CGGTCTCATCGATGTAGATGTTGCCGCCGGTGGCCTGCGCGTCGAGCTTGGTTGCAACAGCCGTGTCGATGGCGCCGGCTCCTGATGCGCCG
>NZ_FLUY01000584.1 GCF_900092655.1 Candidatus Thiosymbion oneisti | reverse complement strand
GCCGCTATGCCCCCTCTCCCGCCGGGAGAGGGTTGGGGAGAGGGGATCAAAAAGATGAACCGCTCTACTTTAACACTCATGAATTTACCACTACCATCTGTCGATTTAAAACACTTTATCGCGAAGGGCGCAGCGTGTCGTATCCCTACCGAAAAAACCGGAATATAAATGCCAGGTATTCCGCTCGGCTAATCGGCCCTGGAGTCGGTCTGGTGGTCTGGCTAGTCGTCGTATCCATGGCGCAGGCGTCCCCCTGGGCGGAGGTCGCTACGACAACGCCGGGACCTACCGCCGCCATCGGGAGCCCCGCGAACGGCTGCCTCGCAGGGGCACGGCCGTTGCCGGCCACAGGTACCGGCTTCGTCAGCATCCGACGTCACCGCAATCGCTATTATGGTCATCCGGATACGGTCCGCCTGGTGCAGGACCTGGGCCGGGCGCTGAGCAAGCGCACCCATGAGCTGATGATGGTGGGCGACCTTTCGCAACCACGCGGGGGGCTTATGTCGTCCATGCACCGTAGCCATCAAAACGGCATGGATGTGGATATCTGGTTCCGCCTTGCCGGCTCGGCTCGGAGTGCGAACGATCGGTACCCGGAGGGACGCCATCCCGGCAGCATGGTCACGCCCGGGGGATTCGATCTTAGCGGGGACTGGGGTGAGCATCAGCGGTTTCTGCTCAAGGCAAGCGCCGATCACCCGCGGGTGGACCGTATCTTCGTCAACCCGGCCATAAAACGCGCCCTGTGCCGATCCGAACGGGGCGACCGCAGCTGGCTGCGCAAGTTACGGCCCTGGTGGGGGCACGATGCCCACTTTCACGTCAGGCTCAGGTGCCCCAAAGGCAGCCCCCGCTGCAAGCAACAACCCCCCTTCCCTGCCGGAGACGGCTGCGATCAGTCACTCGCCTGGTGGTTCAGCGAGGAGGCGAGAACACCGTCGAAGCAGCCGAAGAAGAAGAAAAAAACCAGACCGCCCATACCAGCCGCCTGCAAGGTGCTGCTTTCCAAACCCTGAGCAGACCGGGATCTCAAAGGTCACCTTGGCTCGGCTTGTCCGGCCCCTCAAGTGCCCGCCGCAAGGCGGCTTCTACCTGTGCCGGTTCCACCGGAAAGGGAATCGCCGCAAAGACCGGGAAGCGGGACAGTAGATTGTCGAGCTTGTGTCGATACTCGTCCTGGAAAAAGACGATGACCTTGACGCCGGGATGGCGCTGTAGGCGGGCCATCAGCGTCTCCAGATTGCTGGTGCGGTCCCGGAAATCCGACTGGAAATTGTATTCGGCGACGATGACGTCGGGGAGCCGCTGCTTGAGGAAGGACTGGGCCTTGCGTTGAGAATTGACAATTTCGGTCCGGAAGCCGAGCTGCCTGTAAAGCGGGGCCAAATTCGGGTAACCCCCGAGCTCCATGATGGCCAAGAGGCAAGGCGATGCGCTCTCCATTTTGGATCATCCCCTCAACAGGCTGTGCATCAGGAGCACAGGTCAGGACAAAGGTAGGTGCGGTTCACCGGAACCCGCATCAATGTCGGTCTCGCGCCAAATCGTCGTCGTCCCCCGCTGCTGCCATGCGTTCCACGTCTTCCACCGGGATACCGAGCAACTCGGAAACCTCCGCGACTCCAAGCCGGCTCAACAGACGACGCACAACCTGCGCCTTCGCGCTCCTCCAGCGTGGGAACGCCGTCGTGTCCGCTCCAGCGGACTCAGCTCCTCTGTGCTAATAGGCGTTGGCTGTTAGAGGCTGTCTAAACAAAGGGTCGTAGGCCAGCGTAGGCGGTAGGCTGGGTTGAGGAACGAAACCCAGCTTTTATGGGCCAGCCTGATTTGCTGGGTCTCGTCCCTCGAGCCAGCCTACCAGCTTAAAATCAATAGGTTAGTTTTTAGACAGCTTCTTAGCCTACCGAGGCGCTTAATCGACGCTGGAGCGTCAGATCCCTCTCCGTCGGGACCAGGTCCGCTCCCACGCTGGAGCCTGGGGAGCCAGCCGACAAATCATTTAAATATTAACCACTACCTTATTCGGCAGCCCTCAGCGGTACCAGGGGAGCACAGGCTTCAGGCAAATACCACCCAGGTGGTGGCGATGTACTTGACCCCCTCCTTCAGCCCCACCGCCTGGTGCTCGTGGGTCCAGAAAGGGGGGAACAAAACCAACTTGCCGCGTCGGGGCCGGATGCTGACGTCCTGATACAGGAACCGGGTCTCGCCGCCCGGTCCTGCAACATCGTTGAGGTACCAGAGCGCAACCAGTTGCCGTTGACTGAATTCGTGACTCCCCCCATCGATGTGCCAATGGTAAAAATCGCCGGTCCGGTAACGCTGTATCTGGTAGCCAACATCCTTGAACGGCCCCTTGAAGTAGGGAAAGGTCTCCCGAAACTCCCTCATAGCCACCGCCAGCGAACGGAAGAACATCTGGTCCACATCCTTCCAGTTCTCCTTGTTGCTCACCACCAGATCCGTGGTTGATTTCACTCCTGAGTCCTCGATCCGGAGCTGACCGATGCGGCCCGCGTGCTGGTGCTCGGGATGGGCCTCGAAGCGCTCGATTACTTCGTCACAGAAGGCGGGCGACAGGGCCAGCGGTCGCTCGAAGATAAAGCTACCGGCCTTGACCTCCCGGATATTCGTAAGGGGCCTGATCCCGCATTCGGTCGGCATACTCATGGCTTGGATATCCTATTGACTTGCCTATTTATTGTCCAGGTAACGCACCGCCCGATAGTGGCTCAGTTCGCGAAAAAACGGAAATTGCGAAAAAACGCAATGACGCAAGGACGCCAAGACGCAAAGAAAGAA
>NZ_FLUY01000859.1 GCF_900092655.1 Candidatus Thiosymbion oneisti | reverse complement strand
GAATTTCCGGTCGTCAAACTCATCGACTATGCGGACCGCATCGAGTCACTTGAGGCGAGCGCCAATCCCTTCGCCCTCGTTACCATCGCGCATCTACGCACCCGCCAGACCAAAGGCGACCCGCAAGCCCGTTATCAGGCCAAGCTCAACCTCGTGCGTACGCTCTACCGGCAAGGTTGGGACCGGCAGCGCATACTGGATCTGTTTGCCGTTATCGATTGGATGATGCGCCTGCCGAATGCACTCGAGCAACAGCTATGGCAAGCTATCGAAACCGTCGAAGGAGAAACCGAAATGCGCTACGTCACGAGTGTTGAACGACTTGCTATCCAGAGAGGCATACAACAAGGCTTGCAGCAAGGCCTGGAGCAAGGCCTGGAGCAAGGCCTGGAGCAAGGCCTGGAGCAAGGCCTGGAGCAAGGCCTGGAGCAA
>NZ_FLUY01000591.1 GCF_900092655.1 Candidatus Thiosymbion oneisti | reverse complement strand
GAGGCACCGCCAGACGAAAGGGGCGGCAACGGATAGGCCACATCTAAGGACACGGGAACCTGCTCTCTACTCTACTGCCCTCTGTGGTGAATAAAAAAGGAAAAGGGGCCAGGTTCAATTTCTGCTACGCCCATGACATACCACACCGCCCGCGCATCTATCTCGACGGTATTCCCCTTCACATTGTGC
>NZ_FLUY01000140.1 GCF_900092655.1 Candidatus Thiosymbion oneisti | reverse complement strand
GTCAACGACCACCGTATCGGCCTCATGTTCCAATATAACCGATTGATTTTTAAAGACTCACATCGGGAACAACTCTATTG
>NZ_FLUY01000495.1 GCF_900092655.1 Candidatus Thiosymbion oneisti | reverse complement strand
GACCGAAACTAGTGTAGTGCGCCATTCTGTTTGGAACTTAAGCGGCGATTGCGCGCGTCGGGCGTCAAATCGATCGCAGCGCCA
>NZ_FLUY01000886.1 GCF_900092655.1 Candidatus Thiosymbion oneisti | reverse complement strand
GGATGCCGGCGCTCCCGGCTTTGCCCAATCGACACGGCTGGTAGTAACTTGTTAATCAAAAAGAAATTTATACGCGCTCGCCCTGACTGCTCAGGCGCGCAGAAGACATTCAACGTGAGTTGTTTTTTCCTGTTGAAACAGGGACCCTTGGATCGGTTCTCTACCCTCTGCCTCCTTCAGCTTGAACATTCTTGCCGTCGATACCTCCGGTGAAGCCTGCTCCGCGGCGCTCCTGATCGGCACTGAGCTCAGGCAACGCCTGGCGCGGGAGCCGCGCCGGCATGGGGAGCTGGTCTTGACCATGATGGATGGGCTCCTCGCCGAGGCCGGTATCGGCCTGACCCGACTCGATGCCCTGGCGTTCGGCCGGGGTCCGGGTTCCTTCACGGGCGTGCGGATTGCCACATCGGTGGTACAGGGTGCGGCCTATGGCGCGGAGCTGCCGGTGGTGCCGGTATCGACCTTGGCCGCTCTGGCGCAGGGGTATTTCCGGTCCAACGGCTCATCCCGGGTCTTGGCGGCGTTCGATGCCCGCATGGGGGAGCTCTACTGGGGGTCTTACCTGCTTGGCGACGGGGATCTCATGCGAGCGGCGGGGGCGGAGGAGGTCGCCTCCCCGGAGGCGGTTGCGCTCCCGGCGGGTGGTAGCTGGAGCGGAGTCGGCGGCGGTTGGGCCACCTATGGTGAGGTGCTGCGCGGGCGTCTGGGATCGCGGCTCCTGGCGGTGACGCCGGATACCCTGTGTGAGTCGCGGGATGTTGCGGTGCTGGCCGCCGCCGAGCTCGCGCAGGGCCACTGGGTGACCGCGGAGCAGGCCCGACCCCTTTATCTCCGCGAGCGGGTGACTTCCTCCGGCTAGTACCCAAAATTCATGACGACTGCAACGCGACCATGGCAGGGCCTGTGGCGGTGTTGGGCACAAACGACGAATCACGCGAATCTGCGCGAATTGAATTTTTTGTGACCATGGGAACATTCGCGTCGATTCGTGTGATTCCTAGTTAAGAGGCTGTCTAAAAACTAACCGATTGATTTTAAGTCGGTAGGCTGGGGTGAGGAACGAACCCCAGCTTTGGTTATTGCTGGGTTTTGGCCGTCCCTGGCCGCAACCCAGCCTACGGCCTACGGTCCCTTTTTTTGCGCTCGTTCCCACGCTCCAGCGTGGGAACGCTGTCTTGTCCGCTCCAGCGGACTCAGCTCCTCTGTACTGATAGGCGTTGGCGGTTAGCCCACCGAGGCACTTAATCGACGCTGGAGCGTCGGGATCTGCTCCCACGCTGGAGCGTAGGGAGCCAGATGAAAATCAGGGAGGGATCTTTGTGTTGGGCACGGGCCATCCATTGATGCGGTTCGCGCCTCTTCGTGATGCATCCTGTAAGACCTGCCGCGCTCACCGCATCCTACGCCGGCTCACCCCATCCTACGGGCTTCGGCGACTCAGAATCAGTAACGTAGGATGCGGTGAGCGCGGTGGTTCTGAGCTTGCTGGCCGGTGTAAACCCTCGCCGCGTGAACCGCATCAATCGAGGTCATGCTCACTACACCATTGATGTGGTTCACTCCACCCTACGGGCTTCGGCGATTCAAAACCAGCGCCAGGTCATTTCTCCAGCAGCCGCGGTATGAGCTGAGCGAAGTTGCAGGGCCGGGTGCGGTGGTCGAGCTGGGACCGCAGGATCTTGTCCCAGGCGGTCCGGCAGGCACCGCCGGAGCCGGGCAGACAGAAGATGAAGGTGCCGTTGGCCAGGCCCGCCATGGCCCGGGACTGAATGGTGGCGGGACCGATCTCCTCGAAGGAGAGGGCGCGGAAGAGTTCGCCGAAGCCCTCGATCTGCTTGTCGAGCAGGGGTGCAATCGCCTCCGGGGTGCTGTCTCGCCCGGTGATGCCGGTGCCGCCGGTAGCCAACACCACCTGTATCTGGGGGTCGGCGATCCAGTGCGAGAAGACGGCGCGCATCCGGTAGACATCGTCCGGGACGATCTCCTTGGCGACCACCTTGTGGCCGGCGATCTCGACCTGGTCCCGGAGCCAGCCGCCGGATTTGTCGTCGGCCTCGGTGCGGCTGTCCGACACGGTAAGGACCGCGATCCTGAGCGGAATGAAGCCGGTGTCTTTAAAGTGCTCGGTCATGGTTTTTACGTCGGTAGTGTCTTAACTTCCTCTGGCTCCCACGCTCCAGCGTGGGAGCAAGTCCGGACGCTCCAGCGTCATGAAACCTTGGCCGCTGGAGCGGCC
>NZ_FLUY01000927.1 GCF_900092655.1 Candidatus Thiosymbion oneisti | reverse complement strand
TTAGCCTACCGAGGCGCTTAATCGACGCTGGAGCGTCGGGATCTGCTCCCACGCTGGAGCGTGGGGAGCCAGCCGAAA
>NZ_FLUY01000447.1 GCF_900092655.1 Candidatus Thiosymbion oneisti | reverse complement strand
CCATGCAGCAGCGGCTACGAGTTTCCGAGACACTCCGCGGCGCGGAGCTTCTGCGTTCCCACGCGGCGCGTGGGAACGAG
>NZ_FLUY01001508.1 GCF_900092655.1 Candidatus Thiosymbion oneisti | reverse complement strand
CCCGCTTATGCCTGGCGCTGTAGGTTCCGGTAAGCATCGGGGTCAGGTTGCCGCCGCACTCCAAAACGTCCGGTGGTACCCTTCCATGATCGTTGGCAGTCCGGAATCCATAAAGAGCCAA
>NZ_FLUY01000795.1 GCF_900092655.1 Candidatus Thiosymbion oneisti | reverse complement strand
CCAGCAAGCCAGACTTGCCCGTAAACGCTGGGTTTCGTTCCTCAACCCAGCCTACCCTCTACTTTGGCCTATGGCCCCTTTTTAGACAGCCTCTTAAGAAAGGGCTCAGTGCAGATAACCGGGAACCAGGGCCTCCACGGTCCGGGGCTCGATGCCGAGCTCTGCCAGGCCATCGTGCTCGCAGATACTGTCGGTCTGTAGGGAGAGGTAGTTGTCCATGGTAAAGGGTTTACCCGGCAGCAATTGAAAGACCCGGGCCTGGAGTCGAGCCCCGAAGTCGGGGAGTCCTATCACCATGGTCTTGCGGCCAATCAAACCCGCCGTGTACTTGACCAGCTCTTTGAGGGAATAGATGCGGGGGCCACACAGGTCGTAGCCTTTGCCTACGCAGCCGGGGTTGGCCAGGGCCTTTGCCATCGCGGATACCACATCGCCTACATAGACGGGCGCGAAACGGGCGTCCGGGCAGGCCAGGGGAAAGACCCCCGGTGTGATCTTCAGAAGGGTGGCAAAACGGTTGAAGAAGCCGTCACCGGGGCCGAAGATGACCGAGGGGCGGAAGCTGGTTACCTGCATATGGGTACCAGCGTGGGCCAGGTCTTCGCCCTTGCCCTTGGTGCGGAGATAACGGCTCGTACCCCGGGTGGACTGGGCATGCAGGGCGCTCATGTGCAGGTAGCGGGGCACCTCGACCGCCTGGGCCGCAGCGAGGATGCGTTCTACCAGATCCACATGGACCCGCTGGAAGGTCCGGCCACTCCCCTCGTTGAGGATACCCACCAGATTGATAACGGCGGTGCAGCCTTCCAATTGTTTCTCGAGGACACCGGTCTCAAAGATATCCGATCGACGCAGCTCGGTACCGGGGACGAGCGATAGATCCCGATGCCGTTCCGGGCGCCGGGCAAGCAGCCGACAGCGGTAGCCGGACGCCGCCAGCCGGGTAACCAGATGGTGACCGACGAAACCGGTCCCGCCCAGGATACAGATACGCTGATTGGTCATGGTGATGACTCCAAGTCGCGACAGGCGAGGATTCGCGTGACTCGTCGTTTTTCTTTGGTCGGGGTCCGCTCCCCACCCCAATCCACACATTCGCGGGCATGACAGACTATTACAGCAATGTTATCGGTAATTGAGAGCATCTGTACTATGTACGGAGGGAGGCGGTCCCCGCCAGCCACACCCCGGCACCCGCTGCCACCGCTACGGCTGCTCCCTTCCGGGCCTGACCGGGTTCACGGCTTCGCGTTGCGAGGGGACCGACGAGGACCACCATAAGAAAGCCCCACGCAAGCCAGGGCTCGGATGGAAACGCTATCAAAGCGAGCTCGTGAAGACAAGGCCACCGTTGGGGCGAGTACGTGCCTCCCGGAGGTCGGGCACAGCCCGTAGGATAGTGGTAGGGCGGGTAAGCCAGGGACGGCACCACCCGCCATATATGTGGTGAGCACAGCAGGTCTTACAGGATGGCATCACGAGGAAGCGCGAACCGCATCAATGGTGCGGTGAGTACCTGCCTACCGCCCCAGGAGGGTGTCGCAAAAGCCCCTCTCCCGCCGGGAGAAAGCCTGCGCCGAGCGCAGTGAGGGGGCTTGGGGAGAGGGGGGTCAAAGGGCGAAGATCGGTGCCTTTTGCGACACCCTCCCCAGGGACGGGGCAGACGACGAACCGCATCTTTAGGACTGCTCGGAAAACGCCCATGTTAACCCGCATAATCTGATAGCCTTGTCCCGGATTCAATCCCTGACCATGGACTGCTTACGATGTATCAGCTCGCTCGTCCTTACCTGTTCTCCGCGTTGCTATTGCTGCTCGTACTCTCCGGCTGCGCCCAGCTCACCAAGCCCTGGGCCTCGCCCGAGGTGAGCATGGCCGGGTTCCGCCCCGGTGAGTTCACCCCGGACCGACAGACCTTCATCGTCAGTCTCAAGGTCAAGAACCCCAACGATCGCACCTTACCTGTCAAGGGCGTGACCTATGCGCTGGAGGTGGAGGGCTACGAGATCGCCAACGGCGGTGGCGATCTCGATCGGCAGATCCCGGCGTTCGGCACAGAGATCGTCGATGTCGAGGTCAATACCCAGCTGTTGGATCTCATCCGGAAGGTGCCGGAGCTGGCCCTGACCGGCGGCAAATGGGACTACCGGATCTCGGGTATCCTCAAGCTCGCCGGCGGTTACTTACCCGTGCCGTTCAGCTATGGTGGCGAGGTCGAGGCGGCCGACCTGATGCGGCTGATGATGAGCCGCTAGCAATCCTGAATTATTGGGCGTTGTCTGGGGGAAAAGATCCCTCCTGCGCCCGGACAGACATGGTGTCGAACGCGGCGTAACACAACCTCCGGTCCCCCAAACAGCGCCAAATCATTCGGGATTGCTACACCCTTCCATATTCCACCCGTTCCCCAAGCCAGCGTTCGATGAGGGGACGCACATGCCCTGGATATCGATCGAGGATAAGATCCGCGGTTTGCCGGGCCGCGGGAAGCAGATGCTCATCGCCGGCGGGATCGGCGATCCGAAACTGCACACCCCCGGTCTGCCTGGTCCCTAGGACCTCCCCAGGGCCACGCAGCTTCAGGTCCTTGCGGGCGATCTCGAAGCCGTCGCTGCTCTCGCGCAGGATCGCCAACCGCGCCCGCGCCTGAGGGGACAGGGGGGCATGGTAGAGCAGCACGCAATGGCTCCGGACCGATCCGCGCCCTACCCGGCCCCGAAGCTGGTGGAGCTGGGCGAGACCGAGACGCTCCGGATTCTCGATAATCATCAGGCTGGCGTTGGGGACGTCCACCCCGACTTCGATTAGGGTCGTCGCTACCAGCAGGTCCAGCTCGCCGGCGGCAAAACCCGCCATCACGGGCTCGCGTTCGGTGGCCTTCAAGCGACCGTGGACTAGGCCCACGCGCAGTTCGGGCAGGGACGCGGCGAGGGCCTCGGCGGTGTCCTCGGCGGCCCGGCACTGCAGGGCCTCGGACTCATCGATGAGGGTGCAGACCCAGTAGGCCTGACGCCCCTGGATACAGGCGTCCCGTACCCGCTCGATCACCTCCTGACGGCGGCCGTCGGAGACGGCAACGGTGGTTACCGGGGTGCGGTCCGGCGGCAGCTCGTCGATCACCGAGAGATCGAGGTCGGCATACAGGGTCATGGCCAGGGAGCGTGGGATGGGGGTGGCGGTCATGATGAGCTGGTGGGGTGCCTGCGCCGCCCGGGCCCCTTTCTCCTTCAGCTTCATGCGCTGGTGCACACCGAACCGGTGCTGCTCGTCGACGATGACCAGTCCCAGGTCTCGAAACCGGACATCGTCCTGGAACAGGGCGTGGGTGCCTACCATCACCGGGGCCCCCTCCCCCGCGATGCGTGCCACCAATTCCGCCCGCTCCCGACCCTTGTGGCGACCGGTCAGCCACAGGGGGTCCAGCCCCAGGGGCTCTAGCCAACCGCGCAGGTTGCGCAAGTGCTGTTCGGACAAGAGCTCAGTGGGCGCCATCAAGGCAACCTGGCGGCCGGATTCAACGGCCTGCAGGGAGGCCAAGGCCGCGACCACTGTCTTGCCCGAGCCTACATCCCCCTGCAGCAAGCGCAGCATGGGGTGCGGGCGCTGCAGATCCCTCGCAATCTCCTCCGTCACCCGGTGCTGGGCGGCGGTCAGCTCGAAGGGCAATCCTGCCAGCAGTTTTGCGCGTAGGCGCCGGTCTCCGCTGAGTACCGGGGCCCGGATGCGCTGTTGCCGGTACCTGAGACGACGCAGGCCGAGCTGGTGGGCCACCAGTTCGTCGAACACCAATCGGCGCAGGGCGGGATGACGGCGATCGCGCAAGGCCGCCGCCGAGGTCGCGGCCGGTGGTCGGTGGAGAAGACGCAAGGCCGCTGCCAGGGTTGGAAACCGGAAGCGCTCCAGGACCTCCCGCGGCAGCCATTCCTCCAGCATAGCGTCGTCCTGCTCCAACAGCGCCAACGCCTGATCCGTGAGCAAACGCCAGGAGGATTGCTGCAACCCCTCGGTGGTCGGATAGATAGGGGTCAGGCTATCTTCCAGGGGCGGCGGTTCAGCGCGGCCATAGTGCCGGTATTCCGGGTGCACCATCTCCAAGGACTGGGGACCGCGGCGGACCTCCCCAAAGCAACGTAACTTGGTCCCCGGCTTCAGAGCAGCGGCCTGCTTGCCGGAGAAGTGAAAAAAGCGCAACAGAATCCCCCCTTGTTCCGAGGCGTCCGCAAGCCAGACCTTGAGGGAGCGGCGGCGACCATAACCGATGCCCACATCCCTGATCTCCCCTTCCACCAAGACCTCGGTGCCGGGTTCCAGGTCGGCGATCGGCACCACCCGGCTACGGTCCTGATAGCGCAGCGGTAAATGGAACAGCAGGTCCCGGACCGAGGTGATACCGATCCTGGCGAGCTGTTCCGCGACCTTCGGACCCACGCCGTGGAGTTCCTCCACAGGTACTTGGTTCAAGGCTTGAGTCTTACTAGGTCCTGTTGACATTTAACGCTAACCGACTGTTTTCATATATTAAATGTCCACAGCACCTAAGCGGTCCGCACAGCGGACCCTACCCTAACGACTTGATTGACTGTAGGGTCCGCTGTGCGGACCTTCTAAATGTCAACACACCCTAGTGGGCGTTTTCAATTGAGCTGAATCCTCATGAAAATCAAGCACATCAGGTCCATGCAGCAGCGGCTACGAGTTTCCGAGACACTCCGCGGCGCGGAGCTTCTGCGTTCCCACGCGGCGCGTGGGAAC
>NZ_FLUY01000096.1 GCF_900092655.1 Candidatus Thiosymbion oneisti | reverse complement strand
GCTCCAGCGTCATGAAACCTTGGCCGCTGGAGCGGCCACAACGGCATTCCCACGCTGGAGCGTGGGAACGAGCCACATACGGGAATCACACCTGCCGGCGGTCCGGCGTTGTTATCCGGTGCGGCCCGGAAGGCGTCTGCGCTGAGCGTTGCCGCCAGCTGATGATGGGGTCTGTAAGCCGTCTGAAAGACGGCGGTCCCAGCCGGCCTGGGACCGCCGACATCCTGTCGGCCCCTGGGATCACCGACATTCGCCTCTGGCTCCCACGCTCCAGCGTGGGAGCAAATCCAGACGCTCCAGCGTCATGAAACCTTGGCCGCTGGAGCGGC
>NZ_FLUY01000103.1 GCF_900092655.1 Candidatus Thiosymbion oneisti | reverse complement strand
AGTACAACTTCTTTGGTCCCACCAAGATCGCCGAGTCCCTGCGCGCGATCGCTACCCGCTTCGACGACACCATCCAGACCAACGCCGAGCAGGTCATCGCCAAGTACCAGGCACAGTCCGAGGCGGTCATCGAGAAATACCGGTCACGTCTGGAAGGGAAAAAGGTGATGCTCTATGTCGGCGGTCTGCGCCCGCGGCACGTGGTCGGCGCCTATGAGGACCTGGGGATGGAGGTAGTGGGCACGGGCTATGAGTTTGCCCATAACGACGACTACGACCGCACGATCAAGGAGATGGGTGACGCGACCCTGCTCTACGACGACCTCACCGCCTACGAGTTCGAGGTGTTCGCCGATAAGCTCAGGCCCGACCTGATCGGCTCCGGCATCAAGGAGAAGTACATCTTCCAGAAGATGGGCATCCCCTTTCGGCAGCTGCACTCCTGGGATTACTCCGGTCCCTATCACGGCTACGACGGCTTTGCCATCTTCGCCCGCGATATGGATATGACCATCAACAATCCCTGCTGGAAGGAGCTGCAAGCGCCTTGGCTGAATGATGAGTGATGAGTGATGAGTGATGAGTGATGAATGATGAATGATGAATGATGAATAAGGAGTGAGGAGTGAGAGATAACCTCATACTCACCACTCATCACTTGACACTCATCAGAACTTGCTCCCACGCTGGAGCGTGGGAGCCAGAGATGTTGCCGTCCGTCCGCGGATCAGCGGCGCGGCAGGAGACCACGCATGAGCCAGACAGTCGAAGACATCAAGCCGAGCTACCCTTTGTTTCGTACGGATGACTATCAGGAGGACCTCGCCAAAAAGCGGGCCCGCGTCGAGGAATGCTACGACCCGGAGCGGATGGAGGAGGTGTTCCAGTGGACCACGACCGAGGAATACCAGGCGCTCAACTTCCAACGCCAGGCCCTGACTATCAACCCGGCCAAGGCCTGCCAGCCCCTGGGCGCCGTGCTCTGTGCCCTCGGTTTCGAGAAGACCCTGCCCTATGTGCACGGCTCCCAGGGCTGCGTAGCCTACTTCCGTACCTACTTCAACCGTCACTTCAAGGAGCCGGTGGCCTGCGTGTCCGACTCCATGACCGAAGACGCGGCGGTCTTCGGCGGCCAGAAGAACATGTTCGAGGGTCTGAAGAATGCCAAGGTGCTCTATAAGCCGGAGATGATGGCGGTCTCGACCACCTGCATGGCCGAGGTCATCGGCGATGATCTCAACGCCTTCATCAACAACGCCAAGCAAGAGGGCCATATCGAGCCGGAATTCCCGATCCCCTTCGCCCACACCCCGAGCTTCGTCGGCAGCCACACCACCGGCTGGGACAATATGTTCGAGGGGTTCCAGCGTTACTTCACGCTCAACGCCATGGACGACAAGGCGGTGGGGTCCAACGGCAAGCTCAACCTGGTTCCCGGCTTCGAGACCTATCTCGGCAACTACCGGGTCATCCACCGCATGCTGCGGGAAATGGGCGTCGACTACAGCCTGCTGTGCGACCCCAGCGAGGTGCTGGATACGCCGGCGGACGGTAAGTACCGCATGTACGACGGTGGCACCAGCCAGGATGAGATGAAGGATGCGCCCAATGCCATCGATACCCTATTTCTCCAGCCCTGGCAGTCCGTGAAGTCCCGGAAGTTCGTCAAGGGTACTTGGCGTCAGCCCGCCTCCGAGATCCATATCCCGATGGGCCTGGCCTGGACCGATGCCTTTTTGATGCAGGTCTCCGCGCTCACGGGCAAGCCGATCCCCGCCTCCCTGACCAAGGAGCGGGGTCGCCTGGTGGACATGATGACCGATAGCCACGCCTGGCTGCACGGTAAGAAGTTCGCGCTCTATGGCGATGCCGATTTCGTCCTGGGGATGACCAAGTTCCTGCTGGAGCTGGGGGCCGAGCCGACCCATGTGTTGGTCCAACACGCCAACAAGCGCTACAAGAAGGCCCTGGAACAGCTGTGTGCCGAGTCCCCCTACGGCCGCAACACCCAAACCCATATCGGCAAGGACTTATGGCACTTTCGCTCCCTGATGTTCACCGACAAGCCGGATTTCATGATCGGCAACTCCTACGGCAAGTTCATCCAGCGTGACACCCTGCACAAAGGCAAGGCGCACGAAGTCCCACTGATCCGCATCGGGTTTCCGATCTTCGACCGTCACCACCTGCACCGGATGACCACCCTAGGTTACGAAGGCGCCATGTACCTGTTGACCACCCTGGTCAATGCCGTGCTGGACCGGCTCGATGAAGAGACCCGGGAGATGGGCGTCACCGACTACAACTACGACCTGATTCGATGATCGTCCGGTGCCACCGGCGATCCGGAGCCAGGCGGGAGCGCGTCATATGCCCAATGTAATGATCAGGACCAACGACGCCGGAGACCTACTCTTCTATGTCGCCAAGAAGGACCTGGAAGAGACCATCGCCGCGGTAGAGGTGGATACGGCGTCCGCCTGGGGCGGGACGGTGGAGCTCACGGACGGCTCCAAGTGGTACATCGACCCGGTGCGCCCGCGGCCCGAGTTTCCGGCTACCCTGCGCTTCAAACGGGGGGATTAGGGCGTGTTGACCTTTAGAAGGTCCGCGCAGCGGACCCTACAGCCAATCAGGTGGTCAGCGTAGGGTCCGCTGTGCGGACCGCGGGGCTGCCAATCAAACCAGGAGACCCATCATGGCCTTACAGATCGTGCGCAACGTCTGCACCGCCTGTGGCGACTGCGAGCCGCTTTGTCCGACCAAATCCATCACACCCTTCAAGGGCGTCTACAAGATCGATGCCGAGACCTGCACCGAGTGCGAGGGCGAAGCCGACATGCCCCAGTGTCTCAGTGTCTGTATGGAAGACGACTGCATCATCGGGGCGTGACCCGGACCCTGGGGCGCGAAGGATCGTGACGTAGGGTGGTGTGCCCGCCGGGTAGTGCATCTGCGTACAAAAACGGGAACAAAAACCACGAATGCACACGAATGGACACGAATCCTTGCATCGGCCCAAAAAGCCCCTCCCCTAGTAAGGGTGTCGCAAAAGGGTAGGGCGGGAAAGCGTAGCGCATCCCGCCGTTAGGATGCTCACCGGATAGGCTGTATTGGTGGGCACAGCCCACTAGGGGTTCTTGGGTCCGCACAGCGGACCCTACGCTAACCACTTGGTTGACCTTCTGGCTCCCACGCTCCAGAGACTGTGAAAGAATTCGCGCTTGGTCGTGGCAAGGGTAAACTACCAGCTGAGCTCGAACCGAGGGGCTGACCTTCATGGCGAGACGTTACAAGCGAGGGGTAGCCCGTGCCC
>NZ_FLUY01001360.1 GCF_900092655.1 Candidatus Thiosymbion oneisti | reverse complement strand
TTTCTTTGCCTGAAGCGTCTTGGTCTGGAATGAGCACGGTAGTCATCAAGCAGCTCGAATCCAAAGCGGCGGCGGGTGTGTGCCACCTGGCTAACGCTACGGTCACAATAGGCTTTGTGGGTTTTGATAAGC
>NZ_FLUY01000126.1 GCF_900092655.1 Candidatus Thiosymbion oneisti | reverse complement strand
ACCCGTCCTCCAGCTTCGCCTCGCGGCTTCCACCTTGGGCTTCACTACGCTTCTCGTCACTCTTCGCGGTTACCTCCATCTCAGGTAACAAGTACCTGCCCATGTCGGGCACACGAGGGTGGGCTGCGCCCACCAGCTAGGCACGGTATTGGTGCGCACAGCCGTTGGTGGGTACAGCCCACCCGACGGCTCCTGTTCGCCGGGCCGCAACCGGATCTTAAGAACAATGAATGTCAACACGCCCTGGAAAAGGGCCACTTGTTACCCCCCAACACACGCCGGATGGAAAGGGCCTTGGGGAGTCCACCGCCGGAGGCGGTGGCTTACCTGCTGTGGGTTATGGGCAACGGACTTAACCAAACCCCACTAGCGAGATGTAACGCACTACCCGTGGGCCTACCGGCAACCGAGGTTTCCATTGCCCTGAAGAATGCAGGATACTTGCCCCCAAGCTCCTGAAGTGGGCTGTTGTGGGACTACCCTATGGACTGATGGCCGGAAGCTGGTAGCCGGCGACTGGAGGTCGATCATGAGGATGAAGCGTTCGCCCCTGTGGCGTAAGTCGCTGCTGGTGCCACCCATTGCGCTCGGGGTGCTCGCCTTGCTGTGGATCACCGCCGGCAAGGAACCGCCGGCGACGGCCCAGCGGGGCGAACCGACGCGCACGGTGCGGGTCATCGAGGCCCTGGAGCTGGATCTGATTCCGACCGCCGAAGGCTACGGCCCGGCGCGTCCGGCCCGGGTCTGGGAGGCGGTGGCCCAAGTGAAGGGACGGGTGATCCGGATCCATCCCCGCCTGCGCGATGGCGAGATCCTGGCGGAGGGGACGGAGCTCTTGCGCATCGATCCCGTGGACTATGAGCTGGCCCTGGCCGAGACCGAGGCGGAGTTGGCGGAGCTTAGGGTGCAGGAGCAAAACGCCCGCGCCTCCTTGGCGATCGAGACCCGCAACCTGGCACTCGCCCAACAGGACCTGGAGCGCGCGCGGAGGTTGGTCCAAAAGGGAACCACCTCCAAGAGCGCGGTGGACGAAGCGGAGCGATCCGTGCTCGGGGCCAGCGCCGCGGAGCAGAATCTCAAAAACACCCTGGCCCTGATCCCGGCGCGCAGAAAGGTACTCCAGACCAAGAGCGCGCGCGCGGAACGCGATCTGGTGCATAGCCTCATCCGCGCCCCCTTCGACCTGCGGGTGGCCGATTTGAAGGTAGAGGCCGATCAGTTCGTCTCGGTCGGCCAAACCCTGTTCGCGGGGGATGCGGTGGACCGGGTGGAGATCGAGGTCCAGGTGGCCATGTCTGCCCTGCGCCGGTTGTTCCTGGACCGGCCGGAATTCAAGCTCGACCCGGCGCGGCTGGGTGAGCAGTTGACGACCATGTTGGGCTTCTCCCCCCTGGTGCGACTGGACTTGGGCAACCACCAGGCTGAATGGGAGGCCCAGTTCGTGCGCTTTGACGACGCGGTGGACGCCCAAACCCGTACCATGGGCGTGGTCGTGGCGGTGGATCACCCCTATGACAAGATCATACCCGGCTACCGGCCCCCCTTGTCCAAGGGCATGTTCGTGCAGGTGATATTGCGTGGCAAGTCGCACCAGGCACGCATCCTGGTGCCGCGTGCGGCCGTCCGCGACGGGGCGGTGATGGTGGCAGACCAGGACCACCGTCTGCGCCGACGCCCGGTAACAGTGCTGTTCAGCCAGGGACAGATCTCCGTTATCGAGCAGGGGCTTACGCCCGGCGAGCGGGTCTTGGTCTCCGACCTGGTACCGGCGGTGGAGGGCATGTTGCTGCAACCCATCATCGATAAGGAACTGGTTGCGGTACTCGCCGCCGCGGGGGGAGACGGATCGTGATCGCCTGGTTCGCCCGCCATCCCACGGCGGCCAATCTGCTCATGGCCGCCCTCATGATCCTGGGATTGACCAGAATACCGGACCTACAGCGCGAGACCTTTCCGGAGATCAAGAACGACCAGGTGGAGATCCGCGTTCCCTACCGGGGGGCCACGCCCGACGAGGTGGAAGATGCCGTCTGCCGGCGTCTGGAAGACGCCCTGGAAGGCATCTCGGAGCTCGACGAGCTGCGCTGCGAGGCCCGCGAGGGCGTCGGTACGGCAACCGCCGTGATGCGCGAAGGCGCGGACATGACGCGCTTCCTGGACGACGTGAAGTCCGATGTGGACGCCATCGACGATTTCCCCGACCAAACCGAACCGCCGGTAGTCACGGAGCTGGGCCGTACCGAGCCGGTGGTTTCGGTGGCCGTGACCGGCCCCGAGGACCCGGTGGCCCTCAAGGCCTACGCGGAGGACCTCAAGGACCGGCTGCTGGATCTGGATGAGATTGCCGAAGTCACGGTCAGCGGCTTCTCCGACCACCATATCCGCATCGAGATCCCGGCCTGGCGCCTGCGCCAGTATGGGTTGTCCACCGATCAGGTTGCCGATGCGCTGCGTCGGCATAGCGTCGGCAGCCCGGCGGGGCGCCTGGAAGGCGGCCCCGAAGACCTGCTGCTGCGCTTCGATGACCAACGCAAGCACGCCGATGCCTTCCGCGACCTGGTCGTCATCTCGGGTGCCACCGGCGCGGCGATCCGCCTCGGGGAAATCGCCGCGATCAGCGATCGCTTCGACCGCGACGAGGAGGCGATTCTGTTTAACGGCCGCCGCGCGGCGGTGCTCGATGTCGCCAAGACCCGCGCCCAGGACGTGCTGGTGGTACTGGCTACGGTGAAGGACTTCATCGCCGCCGAGCATGCGCGGGCCCCCAAGGGCATCGCCTTGACCCTGACCCAAGACCGCGCCTCGGTGGTTCAAGACCGTCTGGACCTGCTGGTGCGCAACGGGGCCCAGGGGTTGCTGTTGGTGCTGCTGGTGCTTTGGTTGTTCTTCGGCATCCGCTACAGCCTGTGGGTCACCCTGGGCCTGCCCGTCTCCTTTCTCGGCGCCCTCTTCATCCTGCCCCTGGTGGGGGTGACCATCAACATGATCTCCATGGTGGGCCTGTTGATCGGGATCGGGCTGCTCATGGACGACGCCATCGTGATCGCCGAGAACATCGCCGCCAGGATGTCCCGGGGCGACGCTCCCATGCACGCGGCCATCGAGGGGGCCAAGCAGGTCCTGCCGGGGATCCTCTCGTCCTTCGCAACCACGCTCCTGATCTTCGGCTCCCTGGCCTTCATTACCGGAGAGATGGGTCAGGTGCTGCGGATCATGCCCATCGTGCTCATCCTGGTCATCTCGGTCAGTCTGGTGGAGGCCTTTTTCATCCTGCCCAGCCATCTGGGTCACTCCCTGGCGCACATGAAGCGGAGCACCCCATCGCGTTTCCGCGCCGGCTTCGAGCGCGGCTTCGAGCGGTTCCGTGAGCATAGATTCGGACCCTGGCTCGATCGCGCCGTGGACTACCGGTACCTCACCCTGGGCTTGATCGTCATGCTCCTGATTCTGGCGCTGGCCATGCCCGCGGGGGGTAAGCTCAAATTCGTGCCCTTTCCCGACCTGGACGGGGACCTGGTGGAGGCCCGGGTACTGCTCCCCCAGGGAACGCCACTGGCGCGTACCGAACAGGTGGTCGAGCGGTTGCTGGCGGCCCTGGAGCGGGTCAACCAGCGCTTCAAACCGCGCCAGCCCGGGGGCCAGGACCTGGTGCGCAACCAGGCCATCATCTTCGGCCAGAATCCCGACGCCTACGAGAATGGTCCCCACGTGGCGCGCGTGGTCGCGGACCTGCTGGGCACCGAGCTCCGCAACGCCTCCCTGGACGAGTTCCGCAACGCCTGGCGGGAGGAAACCGGCGACCTGGCCGACGTCATCTCCATCAAATTCACCGAGCCTGTCCACGGCCCCGGCGGCCGCGCTCTCGACCTGCGATTGCTCGGCTACGACCTGGATCGGCTCAAGGCCGCGTCGGCTGAGTTCCAGGAGTGGCTGCTGGGTTTCGCGGGTGTCCTGGACCTGAGCGACGACCTGCGTCCCGGCAAACGCGAGTACCGATTGCATCTTAAACCGGGCGCCGGCGTGCTGGGATTGGACGCCAAGACCGTAGCCGATCAAGTGCGCGGGGCCTTTCAGGGCATCAAGGTGGACGAATTTCCGGTGGGACCCGAGTCCTACGAGGTGAATCTTCGGCTGGTGGCCGCAGATCGTATCGGACCCGAAAGCCTGGAGGATTTCACCATCATCGGCCAGAAGGGTGCGCTGGTTCCCTTATCGGTGGTTGCGGATATCGAAGAGGTGCGCGGCTGGGCCCGGATCCACCGGATAAACGGCCAGCGCGCCGTCAGCATCCAGGGGGACATCGACCGCAGCCTGGCAAATGCCCAGGAGCTCTTGACCCTGGCTGGTTCGGAATTCGTACCGGGTCTGCTCGAACGCTATCCGGAGCTGCGTTTTGAGGTGGAGGGACAAGGCAAGGAGGCAGCCAAGACCAGCCTGTCCATCGGCCGCAATGTCCTGCTCGGGTTGATCGGCGTCTATATGCTGCTGGCCCTCCAGTTCCGCGGCTATCTGGTCCCCATCACCGTCATGCTGGTCATCCCCACCGCGCTCATCGGGGTGGTGTTCGGGCACCTGGCCCTCGGGCTCGATCTCACCTTGCCCAGCATCGTCGGTATGGCCTCCCTATTCGGCGTCGTAGTCAACGACTCCATTTTGCTAGTCTACTTCATCCGCGCGGCCAGAGCACACGGCATTCCGGTGCCCCAGGCGGCCAAGCAGGCAGGCAGGGAGCGCTTTCGGCCCATCCTGCTCACCTCCATCAGCACCATCGCCGGCCTCACCCCCCTGCTGCTGGAAAAGAGCCTCCAGGCCCAGATCCTGATCCCCTTGGCCGCCAGCCTCGCATTCGGCCTCGCTACGGCCACCCTCGCGGCCCTGTTTCTGGTCCCCGTCGCCTATGCGATCCTAGATGATTTCGGGTGGTTGGGAGCGCTTGATTCGGCGGATGATCGTGAGACGGTTTGAACCGCAAAGGCGCAAAAGGTAGGATGGGCTGTATCCATTTCGAGAGCCAGATGGAAGTTCGCCGTAGTTGTTCGCTAAGTCGTCCGCGGATCTCAACTCATCGTTTCCAGGTGTGTTGATGGAGCGGGGCGAGCGCATATAAAGTCTTTCAAAATCAATGATTCCAGATAAAGGTGGTGGTTAATTTTTAAATGCCAGCTTAACCAGTAGCTGGCAATAGCTCCGTATTATAGCGGTGCAGGAAGAGT
>NZ_FLUY01001298.1 GCF_900092655.1 Candidatus Thiosymbion oneisti | reverse complement strand
TTCCGGTAAGCATCGGGGTGAGATTGCCGCCGCACTCCAAAACGTCCGGTGATACCCTTCCATGATCGTTGGCAGTCCGGAATCCATAAAGAGCCAATATTAATCACTACCTCATGGCAAAATACGATCGAAACTACGAACCACACGAATCGGCGCGAATCGACGCGAATCGATTTTCGCTCATGCCGCCGATTCCACCTACCAATAGGCGAGCAGCTGACCGTCTTCGAGCTTGTGCTCGAACTCCCGCAAGGGTCGGTTACCGATCCGGGTGCACTCGCCGGTCTCGGCATCGAAGGTCCAATTGTGTTTAGGACAGGTGAGCTTGCTGCCTTCCAGGGCGAGGTGGGGGATATCCGTTACCTGATGGGGACAGCGGGAGTCGAAGACCTTGATCCGGTCGCCCGTGCGGGAGACGAACAGGTGGCGGCCCGCGGCCTCGAGAAAGCTGATCTCCCCTTCCGGCAGCTCCTCCAGGGCCCCGAGCCGATGCCAGGACGGCTCGGCGTCCAGGTTCTCCGGACGGAACTCGGGGATGTCCATGTCGAGCAGGATCTCGGTAGCCCAGACGATCTTGGCCAGACCCAGGACCGGGAAGGCCATCAGCAAGGCATCGATCACCTCTTGGGGGGTGGCACCGTTGCGCAGGGCCCGCGTGAGGTACTGTCGAAATCCGGGTTCGGTCTTGACGGCCACCTTGGTGATGACGGAGATCAGGTCGCGCGTGCGGGGGTCCAGGTGGTCTCCGGCCTTCTTGAGAAACTTGAAATAGGCACCCATGGCATCGGGGCGGACCTTGAGCAGGTAATTCAGTGCGTCGCTCATGAAAGTCTCCTGGGGAACGGATCAATGCCATTAAGCTGGCTGTTGGCCGCTTGTTGTGGTGAGTCGGAATACGAAGAGAAAACGACGAAGCGCGCGAATCTGCGCGAATCCATTCGTGAGGATTCGTGTGATGCGTCGTTTTTCTCTGGCTCCCACGTTCCAGCGTGGGAGCAAGTCCAGACGCTCCAGCGTCGAAACCTTGTCCCCACGGAGGAGGGATCTTGGCCGCTGGAGCGGCCACATTTGCGTTCCCACGCTGGAGCGTGGGACGAGCCAATACTTCCGCCGTCTCGGCGTATGGAATCAAACGATTATTTTCCCCTATTTCAATCACCGGTTCGACTGGTATGGATCAGGAAAATGGCGTCTTTACGAAAAAAACACGGCCGCCGCCAGCATCAGGGCCTCGCTCAGCTCCACCAGCGCACCGGCGGTATCACCGCTGAATCCACCCAAACGGGTCATCACAGATCGCCGTAACAGCAGGAACAGGACGCCCGCGGCCACGACCAAGCCAGGCCACTCCGTACCGAGGAACAGCGCCGACGCGACCAGGGTAACGACCAGCCAAGCCCAGGCAGCGGTCCGCGGCAGATGGGCCTTGACCACGGCCCCCATGCCATCTGGACGTGCGGAGGGCGTGGTTAGAAACAGGATCAGCAGCTGCGCCCGCGCCAGGACCGGAATCCAGATAAGGCTCATCACCGCACCCGTGGTCATCAGTGCAGAGAGTGCCGCCCACTTGCACAGCAGCACCAACACCAAGGCCATGACGCCGAAGGGCCCTGAGCTGGGGTCCTGCATGATTTCCAAGGTGCGGTTCCGGTCTCCCAACCCCCCGATCCAGGCATCCGCGGTATCCGCCAGCCCGTCCAGGTGCAAGCCGCCGGTGAGCCCTACCCAGGCGACAAGCACCAACGCGGCGGCCAGGCCGTAGGGTGGGCTATGCCCACCGAAGGCCGCTCGGTTCGGATCGGGGCCACTAAATTCCGCCGGCAGTATGGACAGACTCCAGACCATCAGCGCCCAAACCATCAATCCGAGGAGCAGCCCCACCAACGGAAAAAAGACGGCAGAGCGACCAAGATCCGGGTCGGAAACAGGTCCCGGGTCCGGCATGGGCAGCCGGGTGAGAAACCGAACGGCGATCAGGAAGCTGCGCCGCATGGCTCCGCCCCGCCGTGGAACATCAGGCTCGGACGGCCCTCCCCTCCCGGCACCCGCAGACGGGTCCGACAGGCAGGCGGGACCTCGATCCACATCAAGGCAGCCGCGGAGAGGTCCAGGATTTGCCCCAGGATGACGCGGATGACACCGCCATGGGTCACCACCAGCGGGAAATCCGTCCGCTGCCCAAGTATCCGGTCCCAGCCCCTCAGCACCCGTTCGCGCAGGGCCTCGAAGGGCTCGGCGCCGGGCGGCGTGAATCCCGCGGGGTCGTCCCAGAACCGTTTCAGTTCGGCGCTCGGCAGCTCGTCGGCGAGCCGATTCTCCCAGGCCCCGAACCATCGCTCGCCCAGCTCCGGCAGCAGCTCCAAGGGCAGCCCGTGCCGCGCCGCCAGCTCCCGAGCCGGCTCGGCACACCGGCGGGCCGGCGAGCTGAACAAGGCATCGTAGGGTGGGCTATGCCCACCAGCCTCCCTCCCGAGTCCCGCCAGGGCCGCGCGCATCTGGTCGAATCCGCGGGCACTGAGCCGGTCGTCGGCGGCACCCCGAAACCGCTCGCCGCCTACCACCGTACCGTGGCGCAGCAGATCGACAAAGCGGTCATTCCCCATTGATGGGCACGCTTCGCTTGGTGCATCCGACCAGCCGTCGCGGCTCGGAAATCGCCGAGGCATAACTGATACCTTCGTACCCTCCTGAGAGGCGCTTGCTTTGCCCATCCTACGGGCTCTAACCGACTGTTTTCACATGCTAAATGGTCGCAACATTCCAGCGGTCCGCACAGCGGACCCTACAGCCAATCAAGCAGTCAGCGTAGGGTCCGCTGTGCGGACCTTCTCTATAGGCGGCCCCTTCAAGAGCTGGGACAATCCGGCGACGACAAGCACCACTCGGTCGCAGCGGACGGCGAGTGCCTGATGGAGCAGGCCCGCCTCGTCACAGTAGCGGCGACCGATTTCACCCAGGGGAATGACGCCCATGTTGGTCTCGTTGCCGACTAACACGAGGTCGCCGGCAAGCGCCGGCAGGGCCTCCAGCAGGGCGGTACGCTCAGACCCCAAGCGCGCAGGGTCCGCATGGGAGAGCAGATTCGTAAGCCACAGGGTGAGACAGTCCACCACCAGGCAACGCCCGGGTTCGGCCAACTCCCCGAGCACCTGCCCCAGCGCAAGCGGCTCCTCCACCACCAGCCAGTCTCGGGGACGATACCTGCGGTGGGCCTCGATACGGCGCACCATCTCCGCATCCCCCGCCACCGCGGTAGCCACATAGACGACCCGCCGACCGCTCGCGACGGCGAGCCGCTCGGCCAACCGGCTCTTGCCGGAACGCACACCGCCCAGGATCAGGGTTTTCACTTTTCTGTCCGCAGATTACGCAGATTTTCACAGATGGTTGCGTTTTTAATCTGTACGAACCCACATCATCCGCGAATCGATTGGAGCGACCGGCTCATTTTTCCCATACTCAACCCGAACCTCGGTGGCTCCGCTGGTTACCGCCGATGAACGAGAGGGCCAACGAAATATCGGTGGTCCCGGGAGCCGACAAAGTGCCGGCGGTCCCAGGAGCCGACAAAGTGTCGGCGGTCCCAGGAGCCGACAAAGTGTCGGCGGTCCCAGGGGCCGACAAAATGTCGGCGGTTCCGGGGGCCGACAAAGTGTCGGCGGTTCCGGGGACGCTGGGACCGCCGCCTTTCAGACGGCTTACGCACCCCATGACCAGCTGTCGGCAACAGTCAGAGCAGACGCCTTCTGGGCCACACCAGATAACGCCGGACCGCCGGCAGGTTTAGTTCCCGTGTATACGAATGGTGGACACCGGCCCGATGCTCTCCGCGGCGCGGAGCAACCAGGTTCCCACACAGCGCGTGGGAACGAGAAAAAAACGTGCGGAGGATCCCTTCTATGATCGTTAGCTGTCCGGAATCCATAAAGAGCCACTATCTAATCCTTGCTATCTCGAACCACAGATCAACACGGATTGGTCTCCATCCGTGTCGATCCGTGTTCATCCGTGGTTCTTGTTTCCGGTTTTCGGGCGCAGCTGTACTCGTGAAGCCGCGGCGGCTACCGGCAGGGTTCGAAGAAGGCGTTGTCCATCGCCTTTTCACATTCGGCGCCTGTCGGCGTCAGGGCCTCCGGATCCGCGCTCCGAAGCCGCTCATCGGACTCCATTTGCAGGAGCTGACGCGCGGGATTACAGGCCTGGTGGGCCTCGCATTGGTCCGCCTCCCCACACACCTTCTCCACGAGCTTCCTACAGGCCGTTTGCTCCGACCCTGGTGCGGAGGAATCACAGGCCGGGAATGCCGGATTTGATAGGGCCTCCCGACACTCACCGGCCGACGGGGTAAGCGGCCAGGGCGCCGCGGCGCCGGGCGTTCGGCCTTGTTGCTCGCGCTCCATGCCCAGCAGTTGACGGGCCAGGATGCAGGGTTGACCGTGGCGGCACTCGTCATGGAAGCCGCAGACCTTGCGCACGAGCTGGTCGCAATAGCGCGTGCCCATACCCGGCTCGGAGCCGGGCTCTTCGGCCCAGCTGTTTATCATCGACTCGGTGGGTATCGCCTGGCCGTCGCGGATAATGACCACCGAGCCGTCCTCAAGCCTGTGGGTACCGTCCCACAAGGGAGCCACGCCGCCCTTGTAATAGCGCATGGCGCGATGGGAGTCCGGGTCCACCTTCAACCGGCTGCCGTCCTGGAGCGTGCCGGTCCATGAATCGGCCCGAACCGGCCCGATCGCTGCGACCAAAAGGCAGGTAATAAAGAGCAACATCCAGCTACGCATGAATGTTCGCGTGGAAGAAACGGGAAGTAACCACATGGCTCAAGGATTGGAAACACCCATTGGTGTTATGTGACCTTGGCTCAAGCATAGCAAATTCGGTCACATGTTCTCTAACCTTTACCTGGACCTGCAGGCTACCGAATGATAATCACTGCTGAAACATAACCTTAGACCGCGGAGTGCTCGCGGTTATGACAACGTATCTCCAGGACGCCGTTGTTACATTTGCTTTCCAATTGCTCGGGGCGGTAGCTACGCGGCAGCAGTATTTCTTTTCGATAGCGCCTGGTGTCGGACTCGGCGCGGATTTCGAGCAGGTCGTCACGGATGTCCAGGTGGAGATCCGCGGCGCCGATGCCGGGCATCTCGGCCACCACCAGGGTGTGATCCGATTCTTCGAAGACATCCACGACCGGCTCGTAGGTTTCATGGACGCGGGTCTCCCCGGTCTTGGCGTCCGGGCGGATGTTGCCACCGGGCTTTAGCTCCAGGTTCGCGTCCTTGCCGAGCCCCACCTTGACCGCAAAGCCGAAGACCCCTTGGGGACCTCTGCCGAGCTCGCCGGTTCCCCTGGCCTCACCACCCTGTCCCCAGACCTGCTGCAACCGATCCACAATGTCGGTGAGACCCTCCATAATGCCGTCGATGGCCGCAGCCCCCGTAAGTGTGCGCTTGTCGTCCCGTTCTGCGTTCATGTCGAGGTCCCCTGTTGGTGACCACCCAGCGGGTCATGCTAGGGATCTTGGGAAATCCCTTAAGTGCTCCGGTCCTCCCGGTCCGCGCTCGTTCCCACGCTCCAGCGTGGGAATGCCGTCTTGTCCGCTCCCGCGGACGCAGCTCCTCGGTGCTGATCGGCGTTGGCGGTTAGCCTACCGAGGCGCTTAATCGACG
>NZ_FLUY01000356.1 GCF_900092655.1 Candidatus Thiosymbion oneisti | reverse complement strand
GACCGCTGTTGCAAGTTCATAGTATCTGCATGCTCACACGCTTGGCTCACATGCTCCAGTGTGTGGACTAGGGGGTGTTGACAGTCCGAAGGTCCGCGCAGCGGACCCTACGCTGACCAGCTGATTATGTGTCGGGTCCGCGGTG
>NZ_FLUY01001419.1 GCF_900092655.1 Candidatus Thiosymbion oneisti | reverse complement strand
TAGGCATCGGCGATGCGATAGACCTGACCGTCGATTACCTGGCCGGCCGGTAGCAGGCCGATGGTCTCGAGCTCGCGACCAGCCAGGGCGATCAGCTCGGCATCGTCCATTAGGGCAGCAACTGCCAGCGCAGGTAGCTGGCCAGGACCTGGATGCTTTCCCGCAACCCCAAGCCCATCAGGGCATCCCACAACCGCGGTGGATAGGCGAAGAACTTATGTCGGTAGAAGATCCTGGAAAGCCGCGATCGCAACAGGAAATCCTCGCCGAGCAAATCTTGCCACATCCCCTTGACATAATCCGACTTGGTAAAAAAACGGTGTCCCCCCATGTCGAAACTGAACCCTTGGTAGAACTCCGTGCGGGCGATCCCGCCGACGCAGTCCGCATCCTCGGCAAAATGGCACGCCAACCTGCCCAGGGCGTCCGGTGCAACCGCCACATCGGCATCGACAAAGACCAAAATATCACCGCCGGCGCGGGCGGCGCCCAGATTCCGGGTCACGCCGGGCCCCGCGTTGATTTTAGCGGTAATCAGCGCGACCCCCGGCCGGGAGGCCACCGCCACGGATCGATCCTGCGAGGCATCGTCCACCACGATGACTTCGTCCGGGGGAACCCGGCTGCGTTCCAGCAGGGCGTCGAGGCAAGCACCCAAGGTCTCCGCGGCATTGAAACAAGGTATGATCACCGACAGGCTAACGCCGGATGGAGGAGGGGTTTTTCCCATGGTTAAAAAAGTGCTTTCGGTGGCTGAAGAAGGATCCCATCCTTGGGA
>NZ_FLUY01000611.1 GCF_900092655.1 Candidatus Thiosymbion oneisti | reverse complement strand
TTCAGACGGCTTACGGACCCCATCACCAGCTGGCGGCAACGCTCAGAGCAGACGCCCTCTGGGCCGCACCGGATAACGCCGGACAGCCGGCAGGT
>NZ_FLUY01000902.1 GCF_900092655.1 Candidatus Thiosymbion oneisti | reverse complement strand
ACGGAAATTGCGAAAAAACGCAATGACGCAAGGACGCCAAGACGCAAAGAAAGAACAAAGAAACTTTGCGTCTTGGCGCCATTGCGTCGTGGCGTTAAATGGGCCGGAAAGTGAGCGGC